>CAIKKE010000147.1 GCA_903827925.1 uncultured Francisellaceae bacterium | reverse complement strand
ATTTGTGATTTTTCGTTTTTTAGTTTTTCCGCCAATGCTTTAAATTCTTTGTTAGCTTCATTCTTGATTTTTTTTCTTACTGCATATTCTTTTGCAATCAAATCTTGTTGTACAAGTTTTAAGTCTATTTGTAATTTTTCGTTTTTTAGTTTTTCCGCCAATGCTTTAAATTCTTTGTTAGCTTCATTCTTGATTTTTTTTCTTACTGCATATTCTTGTGCAATCAAATCTTGTTGTACAAGTTTTAAGTCTATTTGTGATTTTCTTTTTTTTGGTTGTGTGCTTAATATATCTTCTGCTGTTGGTAATTTAGTTGCACTTGTTTTTTTACGGGGTGAGGGTGGTGGGGCAACAACGTTGAACAAATCATCCAAAGTCAGTGGTGGTTCTTTTTCCTGTGGTTCTTCTCTTTTCAGTTCTTTTACCAATCCAGGTAAAAAACTATTTCGGCTTAATTGAACAAACTCGTTTTCTCCTGTCATTTGTTGACGTACTGGTATAAATTTTTTACTGGTGAATTTTTCTTTCATATATGTTTCCTCTAACTTTTATTTTAGCTAGCCAAACATAGCTTTTAAATTTTTTTTAAATCTGAAAATATTGCAACAAATTTAAAATCTATGAATATTATATCTCTTTATTGTATAAGTTATATAATTTGTATAATTTCTATTTATAAGTTTAGTCCATTAATAGTCAGAACAACGTGTACATACATATAATTTATCGGAAGATTATCATCAGACAAAATCGCATTAAATACTTTTATTAGTTGGTGGCTCCGAAGCACATCTAGCATCAGACAATTCTTCTTCGGATATTATAGGCATTCCATTTATATCAAATTTAGTTATAGATTTAATTTGCATATAGCACTTCTAAATATTAATTAATAAATTAACACTATAAATTTACCTAAAAAATTCTGGAGGCAACTTATCTTTCATCATTTGCATCATATTTAACATCCCCTCTTTACTAGAAAATTTCTTGCTCATTTTTTCCATTTGCTGAAAATGTCTAATTAATTTATTTAAATCCATAATTTGTTTCCCTGAACCTTTGCAAATTCTTTGCTTTCTCGAATTCATATTTAAAAGCGCTGGATGGATCCTTTCCTTTTTGGTCATTGAATCAATTAATGCTAACATGATTTTAACCTGTTCATCATTAATTTTAGATTTAACTGCATTGCTTATCCCTGACAATCCTGGCAATTTATCAATTATACTAGAAATACCTCCCATATTTTTCATTTGTAATAATTGCTCACGCAATACTATAAAATTAAATTGACCACTCATTACTTTTTTAGCAATTTTTTGAGCTTTTTCTCGATCAACTTTAGTTTCAATTTCTTCAATTAAAGATAATAGATCTCCCATACCTAAAATTCTAGAAGCTATTCTATCCGCATGAAATACTTCTAAAGCATCTAGTTTTTCCCCAGTGGTATAAAATTTAATTGGTTTACCGGTAACGTGTCTTACAGATAATGCTGCCCCTCCCCTGCTATCACCATCCATTTTGGTTAAAATAACTCCAGTAATCGCTAAATGATCATTAAATTGTTTGGCAGTGTTTGCTGCATCTTGCCCGGTCATACCATCTACTACAAATAAAGTCTCAATTGGTTGTAAAAGATTGTGTAATACAGAAGCTTCTTGCATCATATGTTCATCAACATGCAATCTACCTGCGGTATCTATAATCAATACATCCTTAAATTGACGTTTAGCTGCATCTAATGCAGTTAAAGCAATTTGCTGAACATCCTGTAGATCCGTTTTAAAAAAGCTTGCTCCTACTTGAGAACTTACCTGTTCTAATTGCAAAATTGCGGCTGGCCTATATATATCACAACTTGCTAACATTACTTGTTTATTTAATTTTTCTTGTAAATGCTTAGCTAATTTTGCGCAAGTAGTCGTTTTACCGCTACCTTGCAACCCTACTAATAAAAACACTGCTGGTTTATTAGTCTTAAGATTTAATTCAACACTTGATCCCATTAAATCAATTAATTCTTGTTTTATTAACTTGATTAAAAATTGTTCTGCAGTTAAATGCTGATCTATAGGTTTATTTAAAGTATTTTCTTTGATCTTTTGAATAAAATGATTAATAGCGATTAAAGACACATCTGCTTCTAATAAAGAAATTTTAACTTTTTTGATTACCTCTTCTAAATCTGCAGAAGAGATGCTTTTCTTGCCAATTAAATTACTCCAAACTTTTTTAAAATTTTCTGATAAATTTTCAAACATATTTAACCTTCTTTACATAAACAAAATAATATAAATAAAAAACTTTTAAATTAAAAATTAATTCTTAATTAACCTAAAACTAAACTTTAGGTAAATATAATGCCAAAACTTCAGTAACATAATTACGACTTTCAGGATTACAACTTATCATTCTTCTAATTTTAAAGGTAGTTAATTCTGTTGCATATTTATAAATTTTTTTGGTTAACAAACTAAAATGGTTGGAAATAAGCACTGGAATTTTATTGTTACTTAACTTAACAGCAAGTTCTGCTAATAACTGTTGATTGTTTAAACTAAATCCTCCTGACCAATAACCAACAAAATTCGCAGTATTGCTAAGAGGCACATAAGGAGGATCGCAATAAATTACTGTTTCTTGATTATTATTTAAATTAAGCATTAATGTTTCTTGAAAATCTTTAACTAAAAATTCTGCTCTTTGAGACTTTAGATAAAATAATTGCATCGCTTCTTCAGGAAAATTAAGGGTTTTATATCTACCAAAAGGCACATTAAATTTAAGGTTTTTATTAAACCTACATAGTCCATTATATCCATGACGATTTAAATACATAAACAAAGCTGCTCTTTTTTCAAGCTTGCCAGTATCTTTGGACATATTATTAAATTGTTCGCGAAATTTATAGTATTTATCAGCACTATTATTCTTAATAATAAAAAATTGCTTACAAAATGTAATAAATTCTTTCCCATATTGCTGTAACGACTTATATAAATTTATAACATCATAATTAATATCACTCAAAATATAATGTTCATAATTGGTATTTAAAAATACTGCGCCAGAACCAACAAATGGCTCAATTAATAGTTTACCTTTAGGTAATTTAGACAAAATCATATTTAGTAACTTATATTTACTTCCTGGCCATTTAATAAATGGCCTATATTTTGTAAATTGTTCTATGTTAGAAATATTATTGATTATTTTACTCACTCTTTATTATGGCCTATAATTACACTTAAAAACTATTAATATAAACATAAAAATAATATAAAAAAACACATGTTGATGTTAACTTATATTAGATTGCACAATAAAGCTTTTTGGATCCCTTTCGCAATCATTTTATCTTTATATTACGATCCAGTAATGGAATTAATCACCCAGTACATTTAAGAACCTCAGTTCGACGAAATTAAAAAGCCTAGAAAATCATTAAGGACCTATTAAGTTTTTCCTTATGTTTGATTGTTGAACACGAGAAAAACTATTAGCTTTTTAATTTCGTCGAACTGAGGTTTACAACCATATTATTAACAGAAATTTAAATGTCAACCTACAAACATCACAAAATGATCAGAAAAAACCTAATATAGCTTTTGTAGACTTAGATATATCAACTGGTAACAAAAAAATTGTACATGAAACATTTGCACTAAACTATTAAACCAAATATATTAATTAAATGTGGATTTCTGTAATCATGTACTTGTATAACTTATTTTTTATATTACTATTACCAATATTATTATTAAGATTTTTATTTAAAAGTCTTAAATTAAAAACTTATCGCCACAGATTAACCGAACGTTTAGGGATCTTTAAGCTACCAAAAGATTCAAACTTAAACTCAAAATTTATTTGGATCCATGCTGTATCAGTAGGTGAAATTATGGCGGCGATCCCAGTCATTAACAAGCTCAAAACTCAATTACCAAAAATCTCTATAATTCTTACTTGCACCACTCCCAGAGGATCAGAAATTATCCAACAAAAATTAGCTCAACTTGTAATCCATGTATATTTTCCATTAGATATTAGTTTCGCAATCAATAATTTTTTAACCAAAATCAAACCAATTTTATTAATTATTATCGAAAAAGAATTATGGCCAAATTTAATCTGGCATTGCAAAAAACATAAAATTCCAATAATTATTATAAATGCTCAATTATCCAATAAATCTTTTAATAAATATTTATTAATTAATCCATTAATTAAACCATTATTAACTTCGGTTAAAAAAATTTGCACTCAAACTAAATTTGACGCATATAAATTTAAACAACTACTTCCTAAAGAAAGCCATAACAATATTATAATAACTGGTAATATTAAATTTGATATTGCGATAGAAAATAAAAATTTAAACAACAATAATGGCAACTCAAATATAGATTTAATTAATAAGCAAAATACTGCAATTTGGATCGCAGCTAGCACGCATCCTATTGAAGAAAATTTAATTTTAAAAGCCCATCAATTAATTTTAAATAAGATCCCAAATACAATATTGATTTTAGTTCCAAGACACCCTGAAAGGATTAATTTAATTATTAAAGAAATTTTAAAATTTAATTTTACTTATCAACAACATAGTTTACATTCTATATCTATTAAGCCATTTATTAACCCAGAGTTTAATGCTCAAATTTATTTAGTAGATTCTGTAGGAGAATTAAATAAATTCTATCAAATTAGTCAAGCAGCGTTTGTAGGAGGCAGCTTGATCCCTAATATTGGCGGACATAATGTCTTGGAACCTGCAGCACTAGCATTGCCAATAGCAAT
>CAIKKE010000146.1 GCA_903827925.1 uncultured Francisellaceae bacterium | reverse complement strand
CGTGTGCTCTTCCGATCTTTAATAATTAATAATTAAAATAATTGCAAATTATATAAAGGATTATACCATCTTAATCAATGGTTCAGTTTTAGTGGGGCATTATATTTAAACTTCAATTGTATTAACCATATTAACTATTTTATTATTGATTTTATTATGATTATTAAACTGATTTAAATCTTTTAACTTATTAAATTCCATTAAAAAAGTGGATATAAGATCTTCTAAACAAAAATTTTCTCTTTGTACTATTTCCGTAGCATCCTCTAAACGATGTTTAAAATTTAAAGTATTACCTAAAAATAGTTCTAAATTAGGAATAAATTCTTTTAATACTTCGCTAGTGGCTAAATTACGTTTTAAAATTAATTTATATAATAATTTACCAATTGTATTACTAAAAATATTAGATGGATTTAAATCTTTTAATAATTTATATAAAAATACGATTAATATTTCGTTCATTTTTAGATTATTATTAGTTAAGTTACTCATAAAAATTATTAATTCCTGCTATCTATTTTTAAATTATTAACTATATTATAACGCAAATTTTTATTTGCAAGCTTTTGCAATCTAAATTATGGTGAGAAATGTGGGATATTTAAAAACTTACCAATATTTAATCCGTTCTTCTTGATCTGCAATAATTTTGAATTCTTTAGATAAATCATAAATTCTAGCTCGCAACTCATCCTGCAATTCATTCTGAGTATTAGGAACATCATTAAATAAATTTATATCATTTTTATTTCTATCACTTCTATCGCTTCTATCGCTTCTATCACTTCTATCGCTTCTATCGCTTCTATCGCTTCTATCACTTCTATCGCTTTGATTAGCAATTATTAAAATATCTTTTAAATAACCTTGTAAATTATTTATAAAATTATTAAATGCATTAATCATTACACTAAATTCTGAATCTTTCGGTACAGTTAAACGTTTAGTTAAATCTTTTGCTTTAGCTATATTATTTATTTGTTCAGTAATATCATAAATATAAGCAACAATACTTTTAGTAACCACTAACCCTAATAAAATTGCCAAGATCCCAAAAATTCCTCCTATCATAATTCCACTGTAAATTATTTGCTCTTTTAATTTTAAGAGCCAATTTAATGCTTCTTGCTTTTCCATCTTAACAACAATTGCCCAATTTAATCCTAAGATCTTTAAAGGAGAAAAACTGCTAATAACTGGAGTATTACGATAATCTAAATACTCACTAAAACCTTCCTGACCATTAAAAGCTTGACGTACTGCTAAAGTATCGGTTTTTAAAATGCCAATAATAGAATTTTTAGCTTTAATTAAATCAATAACATCTTGCTCGATTTTAGCTTCTCTTAATTCATTTAGAAATTTTTCTCGATTTTCGAAAAAAAATCTATTGCTCGTTCTTAATTTATAATCAGCTCCTATAATGGAACTATTAATAGTATTACCCAACCCCATCTTAGACCACTGGGCTTTATTCAGCATAATCTCGTTGATTTTATCAATAGATAATTGAACTATCATCACTCCTATTTTATTACCTAATTTATCAAATATTCCAACTCCAATAAATCCTGCTGGATTATCATAAAAAGCTAAATACGGCGCAAAATCTGCAACCGCTATAAAATTTGCTTGCTTATTGGCAACAACTTTTCTAAAAACTTCACTGATATTCGATTTAGAATAAGCACCCTTAGTTAAAGAAGTAGTAAAATCAATTTCTTTATTTACGCTATAAATTATATCTCCACGCTTAATGTCTACCAATAAAATATCATAAAACCCAAACTGCTGTTTAAATGCCGATAATAATGGATGATATTTTTTGTGCATCACACTATACGTAGTTCCATCATCAACCGATTGTAATTGTTCTTTATCGGTTAAATAATAAGGATTATTAAAAATATAATTATATTGCAATGCAAAACTATTTTCGGACATTAAATTAATAAATTTTTTAGGATCAATAGTTTTACCTGTATTAAAATATTCATATTTTTTAGTAAAATCATTTAAATAACTATCCACAACTTCACTTTTATAACCAGTATCCATATCTATAGCTTCGGATAAATATTCTGGAAAAGATTTAGCAAAATCCTGAAAAGCACTGATTAATATATGATTTGCTGCTAATATTGATGTGTTTTCCATAAGATTTTCAAAATATGTTTCAACTTCAAGACTCTTAAAATACCTAATACTAGTAAGACGATCTTTTTGGATAGTAAATAATAATTCTTGACCTAATTGATTGGTTTTCGAAATTAAGCACCCAATACTACTAGCTATTAATAGCCAACTAATAATTACCGTACTATAAATTATTCTTTTTTTTATATTCATGCTAATAATTATACATCATAGTTAACAAATTAAATAACTGAGTGTTATAAGTATATTCTAAGAATATTACAATTAGACCTTTAAGCAAATATAAATAACTCCACATTTAGTGGATCAGTTTTTATTAGCAATCTCAGTTCGACGAAAATTAAAAAGCCTAGAAACCCTCAGTTCGACGAAAATTAAAAAGCCTAGAAAAGCATTAAGGACCTATTAAGTTTTTTCTTATGTTTTATTGTTGAACACGAGAAAAACTATTAGCTTTTTAAGTATCTTCTCCATAATTAGGAATATGCACGAAATAACTTCCGCATTTTGAAATAAATTCAAATAACTTTTTGCGCTATTTTTATTCAACTACTTGTTAAATTGATAACAAATGCGGAAGTTATTTCGTGCACAT
>CAIKKE010000145.1 GCA_903827925.1 uncultured Francisellaceae bacterium | reverse complement strand
TAATAAATTATTTTAAAATTATTTATTATTTTAGTTTGCTAGAATTACTTATCAGTTTTCTTTGTTTTGGATCTACTATATTTCCTGAATGTTCGCTCCAGACTATTTCTCCAGTTTTAAGGGCTACTTCATTTAGCAGTTTTATTACCACTTCTTCAAGAATTTTATTATATTTATTTAAATAATTAGGCTCATTTACTCCTCCTAGATCTTCTGCAAAGATTACAGTTAAAGCAGCATCATGAGAACTTTGTATAGTATTAACTAAGTTGTTGCTTTCATCTAATATATTTTGATAAGTATAAGAATCACCAAAAACTTTAGTTACAAATTTGGTGAAATTTTGTTCTTCTGTTTGATAATCTTGATAATTTTTAATATCAGGTAATTCAAGATTTATTACTTGAACATTTTTAAATCCCAGCAGATTTAATTTTGCTAATATACTTAATAATCCTACTTTATCGCTACCAAGGTTAATTATTTTTATATGTTTATCTAAATCTTTATTCAACTTGGAAGTAATAGTTTTAACAATTTCACCTTCCATTGTGGATCTTATATTATATTGATTATCTCTAGATAAACCTTCATCACACCAGCATTCATCTAATTCTAAAGGTTTACCATTTTCTGAAGGAATTTTAAATATAGCTGCATTATCAGATACTAGCATGTAAACTTTACCTTTATCTCTTGGATCTATATAAATTTTAGTTAAATTTTGTTTTATTTCACTTCTAAAAATATTAACATTAACTGCTAATTCAGTAATTAAATTTGAGTTTCTATTAGCACTAGTACTACTACTAACTCTAGGAGTTTCATCTCTAGATGAAGATGCTAAATATGTAGCAGGTTGAGGTTGGCTATTTCTATTTAAAGAAGCAGCAGAAGCAGAAGCAGAAGCAGAAGCAGAAGTAGCAAGATCCAAGTTTGCTGTAAGTTCTTGAATGGCATTTTCTAATGCAGACAATTGCAAAGCGTTTCGCATCTGTTTATTTTCATCTACATCTGTTGTTGGCATATGATTATTGTGTTCTAAATTTTGATTGAATAGAGCTTTAACATGTATTAAAAGATCGTCGATATTGCTATTACCATGGTGTTGATTTGTTTGATTGGAAATAAAATTCATAAGTAAATTTATAGCTAAATCATTATCTTTTAAAATATCAAGAAAATAGTTAATGTTTGAATTATGCATATATACACCTTTTGTAATTTTTTTTTATAATAATATTATGATATTAATTATACTAAGTTTAGTTGTAAAAATAAATAATTATTTGATGAAAGTTTTTTAGATCTGATATGATTTATAATGAATGAACAATGTGTAATATTTGGAATTTTCCTAGCTACATCTTCGCTAATTATTAATTTTTTTAGTCATAAAAAAATATTAGCAGTAATTGGATTATTAATTTATTTTTTTTATCTTATTTATCTGAATATATTGCCAATATATTTAATATGCTTAACAAGCATTTTTTATGGTATGGTGAAATTATCTTATAATAATTATTATAATAAAAATTATATATTTGATATAATTTTCATTATAATTAGTTTGATTTTTTATTTTTGCTTGCAAAGTCACATATTTCCCGGAGTACATAATATTTTAGTTGCAAAAAATATTTTAATTGGTAAAAAAGGAATTGCTTGGGATCTGTATGTAAATCATGATAAGGCATTGGTATCTTTTATAGCTTTGTTCGAAACTTATGATCAATTAAAAAGTAAATCTATGAATTTTATGAATTATAAATACAGTATGATAGTAATGTTATTAGGTATTGTATTTATTATAGTATTATCGCTAATTACTGGATTTATTAAATATGATTTTAAAATTGATGCTGTTATATGGTTATGGGGAATAAATAATTTATTTATGGTTTGTGTTGTTGAGGAAATATTTTTTAGATTATTTTTATACAAAAAGTTACTTAAATTAAATATTTTTAAAAAGTACAATCATTGGATAGCGTTGGTATTATCTAGCTTGTTATTTGGTATGTTTCATTATACCAAGGGGAGCATTTATATGATGTTAGCTTTTTTTGCAGGTATAATGTATTGTTTGTTATATATTTATTCTGGTAAAATATGATTTAGTATCTTTGGTCATTTTATGTTAAATTTAATTCATTTTGTTTTCTTTTCTTATCCTAAAGCTTTATAACGCAATAATAATCTTCTCCTGAAAAAAAATGCTTGCTATTTTTTTTGATTTATAGTTAAAATAAAACTTGAGATTGATTTATTATTTAAATTTTTTACTGAAATTTTAAAAATAAAATATATTGAAATTATATTATTAATAAAACTTCGGTTATAGAAACCGAAAATTTGGAGTATTTATAATGAACAATAACGTTGAATTATTATCATCTTTAGATTATAAGCAGCGAGAAGCTATTGGTTTGTTATCTGTAGGTACTTTTCTTGAATACTTTGACCTAATGATTTATGTTCATATGGCAGTACTGCTGAATGAATTATTCTTTCCTAAAACAGATCCACATACAGCTGCTCTTTTGCAAGCATTTGCTTTTTGTTCCACTTTTATTTTTAGACCACTAGGAGCATTAATCTTTGGATATATTGGAGATAAGATGGGGCGTAAATCAACGGTTGTTATAACAACTAGTATGATGGCAATTTCTTGTATTATTATGGCTAATTTACCCACTTATAGCCAAATAGGTATAGCTGCTTCCTGGTTTATAACTATATGTAGAGTGATTCAAGGAATATCTTCTGTTGGAGAAATTGTTGGAGCAGAACTGTATTTGACAGAAATGACTAAACCGCCTACACAGTATCCTGTGGTATCATTTGTTGCGATTGCTTCTGTTGTTGGTACCGTTGGTGCTTTAGGGGTTGCGACTGCTGTATTAGCTATGGGGTTAGAATGGCGGATTGCTTTTTGGATTGGGGCGTCAATTTCTATGATAGGGGCTGTTGCCAGAACAGCTTTACGTGAAACGCCTGAGTTTGCTGATGCTAAAAAAAGGTTAAAGGCAATTTATGAAACATCCAATCTAGATCAAAAAGAATTAAAATATAATTTGATGTTCAATGAAGCAGCAAGCAAAAAAACAACTTTCTTATTATTTTTGATGAATTGTATGTGGCCGGCGTGCTTTTATTTTGCTTATATGCATTGCGCCGGGATCCTTAAAAATTCTTTTGGATACAGCGCAGAAGCAATTATTCATCATAATTTAATGATTTCTATAGTACAATTATTAGGTTTGGTCTTTATAGCACTTTTAAGCTATAAAGTATATCCTTTAAAGATTTTAAAAATAAAATTAATAATATTTTCTATTTTCATTCTATTTTGTCCGTATTTTATAAGCAAAGTAACCAGCCCATTTTATTTGTTCTTAATACAATCTTGTCTTGTATTATTTGCGATGGATACAGTGCCAGCTGTGTCGATTTTCTTTAAGCATTTCCCTGTATTTAAACGTTTTACTTATAGTAGCCTTATATATGCTGTTTCACGAGCTTTAATGTATATTGTTACATCACTTGGTTTGGTGTATTTAACAGAATCTTTTGGTACATATGGACTATTTGTGGTTATTGTTCCGCTAAACATAGGGTGGTTTTTTGGTCTTCAGCATTTTGAGCGTTTGGAAAAAACAGCTGGAAATTATCCTCATAAATCATATTTAAATATTGTGGAAATGGTTGCTTAATAAGTATATGCTGATAACATATTTTAATCATGTTTTTTTCTGTTTTTAAAATTTCTGGTATTATTTTCTTTAATCCTATGATAATAATCATAAATTCTTTTAAGGTTTCTTTTGTGATTTTTTGAATTTTTTCTTTAGATTTAGCCCCAATAGTTTGCATGTTATGTAATCTGTCACAAAATTTCACAAGTAAAAGTTCTTCTTTTTTTTGTAACCATAAAAGTTCTAGCATTTTAGCTGAGCTAATTTTTCGATCAATTTTTACCCTAGTTAAATCTTCAACTTTACTTGCTATATTTGCATCAAAAATATATTCAATAAGATCCTTGGTTAATTCAGTGTCTTCTATAACATCGTGTAATATGCTGGTAACTAAAATATCGGTTTTAAAACAATGTGGCAGAACTAATTCAGCTACTGCCAGCGGATGTGAATAATAGGGTTCACCAGATAATCTTTTTTGAGAACCATGATACTTTTTAGCATAATAGATAGCTTTTTTGATTTGTAAAATATCTACCTTATTACTTGATGTTTTGTTCTGAAGAACAATTTTGTTAAGCAAAGATTCTGAGTAAGTGCAAGATTTGAATTTTAATTCCCAGCAAAACAGATCATTCATAAATTTTACCTAGCTAAAATGTTTTAAAAAACTTAGCTGTCTTTTTTAAATGATATCAGATTATTTTTAGTTAACGCAACTTTTTAGCCTTATAATGTCAAACCAAAGTAAAAATGTCCCCTATACCACCAAGTTAGAAATGTCCCCCAATCTGTTAACTAAATAAAACTTTCTTTTATAAAATTTGTTATTATTTTAAAACTTATTTTATGTGTGGATAAAGTATTGGTAAG
>CAIKKE010000144.1 GCA_903827925.1 uncultured Francisellaceae bacterium | reverse complement strand
TTTTAAATAAGGGCTTAAGCAAAAATAACTTAGCAAGTACATACTAAATTATCCTGAAATGTATACTTCACGGGCATAAAATTTTTCCAAGTTATTTTTTCTTAAGCCCTAAGTAGTAGGTATAATCGATAAAAATTAAGTTTATTAAATTCTATTAATAAAGTTTTTTGGATATCTTACCGAAAAATAAGTTATGAAATACCATAGCCAATTAATTGAAGCTACTTTGTTAAAACGACCTATTAGTTTTTTAATGGAAGTCGTATTACAATCTAAAAGACGTATAATGATACGTTGTCCTAACTTAGGGTCATTAAATGGTTGTGACATTTTAGGTACGCAATTATGGTTTTCTGCCCCTTCTAATGGACATTGTTTGCCGACTTTAGAATTAGTAGAGGTTAATGAAGGATTTTTAGTTGGGATTAATCCTGAAATTTTAAAAGAATTAGTCGCAGAAGCAATCCATTCTGGATTTATTCAGGAATTAGTTAATTATAAAGTTATAGAACATAATTTGAACTATCAACAAGACAGTATTTTAAATTTAACTTTACAAAAAGATTTATTAGAAAATTGTTATGTTTGTTTAGAACATGTTATTTATGTTAATGAAAAATTAGAAGCTTTATTTCCATTCAATTCTAATTGTATTGATGCTAATTTAGATTATTTAATTTTAAGGAAAAAGCAAGGTCATAGAGCAGTATTAATTTATTGTATACTTCATTCTGGAGTAAAAAATTTAAAATTTATTGAACTAAAAGATTCTTTTTACGTTACTAAAATTAAACATGCTATAAATCAAGGTATAGAGGTTATAGCTTATAAAGCTAATATTTCTACTCAAGAAATAAAAATCAATAATAAGATTTCAATTGGCTTTCAAGCTATTGCTAAATTATAGTGATTTTTTAAAACCCCAATCGCTCCAGCTAGATTTTTTATATCCATTAGGATCTACGATATATTCGTAGAAATTTTTAATAAAATCATAACGTTCTTTGGCAGGATTTTCTTTCCATTTTTTACGTATTATTGTAAAATGAGTTTTAGATAAATTTACCCCTCCGAGTTGTTGTTGACGTTCTAGGATTTCATTTAAAGTCAATTTTGGGGCATGTCTAATAATATCTAGCATTACCATAAAAGAAGTAGATCTACCTCTTCCTCCTCTACAATGAAAATGTACCCAAGAATTCTTAGGTAAACTTTTAATAAAATTAACAAAAACATTTATTTCATTATCATTAGGGGCAAAATGGTCATTTACTAAGATCCTTAAGTAATTTGTGCCTAAATTAGTTATTAATTCTTTTTCATTAATTAAATTTTTATTTGGGAGCAATAAATGTCCTTTAGGGATAAATTTTCCTTCAGGTAATTTATTGATTCCTTTATATACTTTAATAATTTTAGATTTTTTTAATTTGTTAATTAAGTTTTTTTCATAATAATTAGGAAGTTGATTTTTTAATCCATACCATGAAATTGCTTGTCCATCTAACATTGCATGTGGTTCTTGTCTTAGATCTACAATAAAAATTTTAGAATTAGAATTAGTATTTAATTGTTGTTTAGCATGTTGAATTATATACTTAAAATCTTTTAAATTTGGTTGAGCGCTAGCAGATGCATATAACTTAGGGGTTAATTTTGTTCCATCACGATATCTTTTGGGTATATTGCTAGATATAGAATTATCTAACACTAAAATATGATTTTTAATTATATTTTTTTCTGAATTAACTTCTTTCGCTATTATTTTGGACATAGGTGCTAACATAATCAAAGTAAATAAAATTATATTATTTAATAATATTTTAAGTGACATTAACTGTAAGTTTATTATAGTGATATAACTATGTTTTTTATGTTTTGTTGATTTTAGCATAATTTTTTACACATGATTTTATATTATTATTAATTTTTATTTAGATTAATTATGTATATTAATTTTTATTTTAGCAAATTTTCGCTTACCTATTTGGTAAATATTAAATTTATCATCAGCTTTTAGTTTTATATTAGCTTCTATGGTTTCATTGTTGATTTTTATAGCTCTTTGTTTAATCATTCTTAGCGCTTCAGAAGTACTAGGTAATAATCCAGCATTTTTCAATAAATTTGCTAACAATATGTAATTATCATCTATTGTTACATTAATCTCTGGAATGTTAGTAGGTATTTTATGCTGCTTAAATTGTTCTTCAAATTCTAAATGAGCTACTTTGCTAGAGTTTGTTCCGTGAAATCTAGCAACTATTTCTTTAGCCAGCATTATTTTGGCATCTTTAGGGTTTGTACCATTATTTACATCAGTTTGCAGTAAATTGATTTCATTCATAGGTTTAAAACTTAATAATTTAAAATATTTCCACATTAAATTGTCAGAAATTGACATAATTTTGCCAAACATGTTTTGTGGGGATTCATTTATCGCAATATAATTATTTAACGATTTAGACATTTTTTGGATCCCATCTAATCCTTCTAATAAGGGTAAGGTTACTACTATTTGTGGAGATTGGTGGTAATGTTTTTGCAATTCTCTTCCCACTAATAAATTAAATTTTTGATCAGTTCCTCCTAATTCAATATCCGCTCGAATAAATACCGAATCATATCCTTGTAATAAAGGGTATAAAAATTCATGGATAGCAATAGATTGTTGATTTTTATATCGATTACTAAAATCATCTCTTTCAAGCATTCTAGCAATAGTATATTTAGAAGATAAACTAATAATGTCTTGAATATTTAGTTTTTCTAACCATTGAGAATTATATAAAACTTTAGTGTTATCAGGATCTAAAATTTTAAAAACTTGCTCTTGGTAAGTTTTAGCATTAATTAATACTTGCTCTTTAGTTAATGCTGGTCTGGTAACGTTCTTTCCAGTAGGATCTCCAATTATTGCTGTAGAGTCACCTATAATGAATATAACTTCATGTCCCAATAATTGAAATTGCCTTAATTTATTTAAAACAATTGTGTGTCCCAAATGTAAATCAGTGCTAGTAGGGTCGCAGCCTAATTTTATTTTAAGCCTTGGTCTCTTAGTTAAGCTATTTAAATTTTTATTCTTAAGATTATCAGGGGATAATTGTAGCCTATTGATTAATTCTTGTAAGACTAAAATTTCTTCAGTATTTTGGCTAATTTGTTCTAATTCTTTTTTAATATTATCTATTTCCATATTATCCATACTATTTTTAAAATCATTATTCATGTTTATTCATTTTTTGCATATATAAAAAGTCAAATTAAATTGATTATATAATTTAAATTAATTACTAAATATTATTAAAGTCTTGAACAACTACTTAATAGCAGCTATCCTTCTTGTCTATGAGATTTGATTACCAACCAGCATTAATTGATGTTAAAATTTTTAAAACCTATAAGCAAAGGAAATTATTTTTTGCTTTAACCACAGGGATCATAGGCTGTTTAATTGTTATCTCTTCTATTGCTCGTTCTATTATAAATTATAATATTAGTCCCATAGAGTTAAATAAAAATTTATTTTTATCATTCACAAATATAAATACTAATAGTAATAGTCAAAAATTAAATATAGAGAATAATAACATAAATCCACAAATTATTAATACAGAAAATACCCAAATTATTAACCCTATTAGCAATCATATTAATCAATTAAACTCACAAATAAAGATAGTTGATTTACAAAACAATACTGGTGGGGTAAATTTAAATTACCATGTTCTAGAATTACCTAAAAGTTTAAATATTACTGATGTAGGTAAAATTCATCCTGATGAAATTCATCCTGATGAAATTAAACAGGATGAAATTAAACAACAAGAAGAAAATGCCAATTGGCAGACTATAAAAATTAAATCTGGTGATACTTTAATTGGTATTTTACAAGGTTTATCTATGCCTAAAGTATATTTGAAAGATTTGAATAATTTTGTAAAAGTTAACCAAAATTGTACAGCGGTAAACAACTTAAAATCTGGTTATTCAATAAAAATTTTACTTAATGCAGAAAATGATTTACAAATTATTAAATTACCTTTAGCTCCTCATAAAATTTTACATATTGATAAAATTGGTCCGCGCAACTATAGAGCTTATTTCGAAGAAAAGCCAATTATTAAAAAACTAACTTTTGCTCGGAGTAAAATTTTAGGATCTTTTTATGCGTCTGCTCAATCAGTAGGGCTCAATGATGCATTGATTATGGAAATGGCAGATATTTTTGGGTGGGATATTGATTTTAGTATGGATGTTAGATCTAATGATAAATTTAGAATAATTTATGAAGAAAAATTTGTAGAACAAGAAAAAATCGGTACAGGTCACATTTTAGTTGCTGAGTTTATTAATCAAGGCCAAAAGTATCAAGCGGTTAGATTTACTGATAATCAAGGTAAAGTTGGTTATTATACTCCAGAAGGTTTTAGTATGACTAAAACCTTCTTACGTAATCCGGTAAAATTTACTCGGATTGGTTCTAGATTTTCGAATAGCAGACGTCATCCTATTTTGCATAGGATCCGGGCGCATAAAGGAGTAGATTATGTAGCTCCATCTGGTACTCCGATTAAAGCAGCGGGAGATGGTAGGGTGATCTTAATGGGGTATAAAGGTGGGTATGGTAATGTAGTTGAGTTATTACATGGAAATAAATATTCTACTTTGTATGCGCATTTATCTCATTTTGCAAGTGGGATCAGGAAATCTCAAGTAGTTAAGCAAGGGCAAGTTATAGGGTATGTAGGTAGAACAGGTTTGGCGACAGGCGATCATTTACATTATGAATTTAGAGTAGATGGGTTGCACCGCGATCCATTAACGGTACAATTACCTAGAGCAATGCCTTTACCAAATAGATATAAAACAAAATTTTTAGCTCATGCTCAGCAAATGATTAGTTTATTAAATGAAAATGATATATCTAAGCTCAACAAAACTTAAGCAATTTAAGCAATTATATATTGGAGTATTATCTGGTACTAGCATGAATAGTATCGATGCAGCTTTAGTAGAATTTTCTGGTAATAATTGTAAAATTATAGAAAAAATCACTTGTGTTTTTAATAAAGATTTATTAAATTCGTTGTTAACTATTATAAATACTAGTAATAAATGTAATTTAGTAGAAATTGGAGAGTTAGATCATAAATTAGGTTTAGCATTTGGCAAAGCTGTAAAAAAATTATTAATTAAGGCCAATGTTAAACCAGAAGAAGTTATAGCGATAGGTTGTCACGGACAAAATCTTTGGCATGCTCCAAATTATAAGTTTCCATTTACGCTCCAAATTGGTGATCCAAATATTATTTGTAGTTTAAATAATATCATTACTATCGCTGATTTTAGACGTAAAGATCTAGCTTTAGGTGGTCAGGGTGCTCCACTTGCCCCAGGCTTTCATTCTGCAGTTTTTCGGAGCTCTAAGCATACTAGAGCAATTATTAATATTGGTGGAATTTGTAATATAACTGTTTTACCTCGAGATCCTAAAATTGAAGTTATAGGGTTTGATTTAGGTCCAGGTAATTGTTTAATGGATGAATGGGTTCAAGTTAAATTTAAGCAGCTTAAAATTAATTATGATAAACATGGTAAATTAGCATCTTCAGGTAAATTAATTCCAGAATTATTAAAAATATGTTTAAAAGATCCTTATTTTAAACGAGCGTATCCTAAATCTACAGGTAGGGAATATTTTAATCAAAAATGGTTAAAGCAAAAATTATTATTATTAAAACAACTATTATTAAAACAAAATAAAAATTTAATTAAAATTAATCATAAAAATATATTAACAACTTTGCTATATTTAACTGCTAATATAATTAAAGAAAATATTATTATGCTTAATAATCAGCTATTAATCGATCAATCTTCACCTATAAGTGAAATTTATCTTTGTGGTGGTGGATCTAAAAACTTAGCGCTATTAGCTTTGTTAAAAGAGATGATCCCATGTCCGGTTAAATTAACTAATGATTTAGGGGTAGATGTAGACTGGGTGGAGGCAGCATTATTTGCTTGGTTAGCTAAACAAAGTTTGGGTGGTTTACCAGGCAATCATCCAAGTGTTACAGGGGCTAGAAAATATGGAATTTTAGGGGGTATTTATTTACCTGATAAGATTGATTAGAATATTATGAGAATATGAATTAAAATTTTTAGAAATTTAATTTAATTTTTAGATATTAAATTTAAAATTTTTAAAATTATATAT
>CAIKKE010000143.1 GCA_903827925.1 uncultured Francisellaceae bacterium | reverse complement strand
GATTTAACAGTATTCATACTGGCTAAGGCTTTAATCGCTTTAATTGGATCGCCATTATTAGCTACAATTTGAGCAGCTGTCTGGGCACACAAACTACTTAAACCTTGAGTTGCTAACATATGAGATAATGTACCTTTAGCTAAAGATAAATTGCTTATTGCAAAGTTACTGCATATTCCTTGAGTTGCAATTCCAACCGCTAATGCTACTAATCCTATCAATAAAGGTCCAGGGCCTTGTTTGGAATGACTTTCTTGAAAATAAAAAGGATCTAGCTTAATACAACTAATGATTGCATTTCCTGAACTTTGCTCTATGCGCTCCAATAAATCTGAGGTGGCATTTTTAACCATTTCTAAAGTAACTTGATTAGCGTTAATCTCTAAATTACCTATTAAATTACAAGGGCTATAAGTGATTGCTTGATTAGCTTGCATACGTTGTTTATTCCAGACAAGGCTAGAACTACTATAAGAACTATAAGATTTTAATTCATTACGTCCTGCTAATAAATTTAATTCTGGAGTATTAAAAATATTTTTATGAGCATTACTCTTAACATTACGCAATGTAGAACTTTGTATGCCTGAGATCTCTAATTCATCCACATTGAATTTGGCGCCTTTAGAAATACTGCTGGTTACTATGTTATTATTCTGTTTTTCAACGCTCACGAGACCAAAAAAATATTCTTCATTAATTTCAATCTCCTCTTCATGAGAACGCAATTCTTCAGTATCTAAAACATTAGCTTCTGCAGCTTCCACTTGGAATTTACGCGCATTAACTTCTAGCGAATACAAATTAATTTGACCTGTAGATATAATACTTACAGTATCAACTGAACCATGTACCGAATTATGTTGCTCCTTATAAATATCTTTAGTAAATCCACTTTTACGTTTTTCTCGAATATAAGTAACTCTTTGATGCACTAATGGAACAGGAATATCTAAAACACCAGCCAGCCCTACAATTAAAGTTTGAGTACCAGAGCTGGTTTCAACACCTTCTAAAATCACATTACTACTCGCTAATATTTGTAAAACATTATCCGCATGTATTTTTGCTTGAATAATAACATCATCAAAACTTTCCATGCTACCGTTGTTATATCTTCTCTCAATTAAAGATTTAACATGCACATTACCATATAATGATGCTAATAAAGCGTCTTCGGTGTTAATATTAGCTGAAACATTAATCTCACCATCTACAATTATTCCCATTTTTTGTTTTATTTCAAAATTACCATATAAATTAACACTGCTATTATTGAGACCAGCATTACTATGGTTATTATTGATTACCTCTAAAGCACTAGATTTACCTTGCTCTTTAACAGCTACAGCTTGAGTATTTAAATATTCAATCGCTTTGGGATTGCTTTCTAGAAAATTAGTTAATATTTTTTTTACTACTGGTTGGTTTTTATATAGCTCTAATTTTTCTTTAATCGTTAACTTTCCATCTAAAATCCATAGATTGTTACCTTGGAATAAACCGCCTGGTTGTGCTCTTACTTTATTAATCATTTTAGGGGGCAACACTAATCTTGGAACCATTACTTCTATCAATTCTTGATCGTTAATATAAGCTTCGTAATAAATAATTGGTTCCTCAGGTGGTTCTATACTATTATTTTTTCCTGAAACTATTAAGGCGAACAATTCTTGTTCTTCTTTGTTATCATCATCAATCAATTGATTAGTTTTAAAATATTCAGTCGTATTTCTATGCAATTCTTTCACAAACTCCAAATCCATAGGGGTACCGATGTAAATTTCAGAACGTCTTAATACTTCTTGGGTTTGCTCTATAATGCTCGCCAATAAATAATTAGGACTTAAACTAAATACGGTATTCTGCTCTGGCTTTTTAAATTTTAGATCCATTGTCCTAATTATTATATGCTCTACTATATCTTGATAAAATTCTTGTGCTGCTAGCTCATTAAACCGAAAACGTTCTCGAGATCTAAAATGAAATTTAGGAATAACCGACTCTGCAATCTTGAGCTTAAAATTAGTATTTATTTGGGTAAGATGTGCATTTAACACAATTTCTTCTAATTTTCTTATGGGATTAACTGGGGCAATATGATATTGGTGGCGAGAGCCAATGGTTAATTTGTTATTATTTAAAATAACTAGCATATTACCGCCGCATGCAATCGAGCCTTCTAAAGTAGTATCTTGTTTAATATTAAGCATTTGATCTTTATTCTTAGGATTAAATTGTGCTTCAAAAACCTTGTCAGCACCCGCAAAATTATTAGTATTTTTTAAAAATTCCCGAGCGTAAGGTAGGCATCCATTATGAGCAATATCATTACTGTGACTACTAATATTTACTTGATTTAAATTTTTAAATTCTTCTCGAGAGTTACTTATAAATTGTTGGTGAATACTGGAATAAAAATTTTTAAGATTAATTTTTATCTCAGGAGTTTGTTCATGTATATCATAATAACTAGCCTCAAAATCAATAGTTGCATTACCAGATAAAATACTTTTAACATTCAACTTAGAAGGGGCACTATTACAAAATAGATATGAATTTTTATTACATACACTTCCAAATATACCTCCATGTGTATAGTAAAAAAAATTAAAATTCGTAGTAAATCTTTTAAGAACAAAATGTCCATTAAGGCAACAGTCTCCTGCAACATTAACAATACCTGCTTCCCATACAGATTGCCCCGCATTAGAATCTATACTTAAATGTTTAATTCCTATTTCTTCCCCATGTTTACCAGTTAAAATTCCCATATTATTAAATGGTCCAATAAATTTGGCAAAATTGTCAATATGAATAAAACTACCATTGGACATAGCAATAGGCATTGTTAGTAAATGCCTACCATCGTATGCTGAAACTTCTTTACCTAAAAAAACATAGCTACGTTGTACAATATCTCCACCTAAATTATGCGAATAATTATGCTTGGCGCTAGCATAAAATGTTGCATATGCTTTTCTACTAGGATCAGTAATTAATCTTCCTAATCTACATCCCTTAGGCGACCAAACTAGGCCATTAACCGCCATTGCACCACCATCTTCTATATCAAATTCAGTAGCATATGCCCGAAAATCTCCAAGTTCTGCTAATAATTCTGAATGGTTGTTTTGCGCCTCTTCACCTACAGAAACTTTAGCACTTGGCACTAATACTAAAATCCCGCGATCTGCCTGGAATGTAGCTTGAATGGTTAACGTATATTCCGGTTCAGGCATTTTAGTTGCATCATAATTTTTGATTTCTCCAAAACGATCTAACATTCTTTGGGTAATATTTTTTTTATTTACCTCTGACTCATGAATTTCTAAAATTCCTGAAGTACGCAAAGGATAAGTAAATTGTAAGGAGGTTTTATCTTTAAGCTTTAAAATAATCCTTTCACAACATGCTTGTTCACCTAAATTAAAATCCGTACCATACAATTTAAGTAATGGGGTTTGCATAATAACTTGCGGCATGTTAATGGTTTTATTTAGATTGTTTTCGGCATGAATTATGATCCGATCACTAATTATTCTACTATCATTTTTAACTATTGGAGCATTTAAAACTTGCACTTGTTTGCCATGCACTACTCCTAAATGTTCAATAGTTAAATCTTGAGGAAATTCTAAAACAGTGTTACCATTAGTGCCTATCTCCCCGTCAGGATCACTGATAAAAGTTTTCTTAATTTTAACGTAAGTACCACCAGCCCCGCTAAAATTCCCTCTTGAATTACGAAATTCTTCTGAAGTTAAATTTGCTTGATTATTACAAAAAAAGTCTCCAGCCTCGTTATCAAATAAATCTGCTTTAACAATACCATTAACTTCAATTGACATTTTTCCATGATTATCAATACGCTTGGCTAATAAATCAAAAAAATTTGCTATGACTATTTTGTCATTAAATATTATTAACGCTCTTAAATTTAAACTTGTTGCTATCAAATTATCTGCAAATTTAATTTTGTTACTATGGATTTGGACATCATTAAAACCTTTCCCCGCTAATAATACTTTTCTAAGTCCTTTTATACTTAACTTTTGGGTGAATATTTGTTGCTTGCTAATTACAGTTAATTTACCATCAAACGTTAAATGAAATGCTGCCCCGGCACTACTCCATGTACAATATTTTTCTTTAATAATTAAATCATTAAAATGCTCACCATATTCAATGGGATCAATAGGATTATTAGCTATACATTCATTAGGTGCCAAAATTATATTAATCCTGCTATTGCTAGAAGTATTTTTAATCCCTGTAGATCCTTCTATAGATCCTGTACTTAATTCTAACTTTATCCCTTTTATAATATTAGCATGATTTTTATAAGATTTAAATTTATAACTAATTTCTTTGTAATATTTTAAATTTAAAGAAGATAAATTAGGTTGAGGTTCAGATCCAGATTGAATAGCATTTGTTAGATTTGTAGATTTTTTAGATATATAGACATTGTTAACGCTCCTAATACTAGCTAGCATAAATACTTCCTTGAATCCATTTTACCTACATTCCTAGACCTTGATAATTAAATTTTGTAATTACATCAAAAAAAAGTTATCTTACTATTTTGTTTTTATAGTAAGGATTTGTTTTATGTTAGAAATTGCTACAGATGAATTAAAAACATTATCAATAGATCATC
>CAIKKE010000142.1 GCA_903827925.1 uncultured Francisellaceae bacterium | reverse complement strand
TCTATGTGAAGGTTTAAAGATCAAAGAATTAGCAAAACGCGAATTAGTAGATCATATTCAATATCATATAGCCAGAGCTAGTGTTAGCACTACATTAAACATGAGTATAGGTGGTAAAGAAACCGAGAAATCTTTAACTGAGGGGTTAATTGATGCAGCCATGGGGATAGCATTAGCGCCAATAAATGTGAAGATTGATAGTTGGCATGATTTAGGCGAAACTAGCATGTTTACGCATACTGCAATTAAAGCTGCAATTGGTGCAGGAGTAGGTGTATTACGTAATGATGGTGCGGTAGCAGGTATGTTAGAATACATGACAACTGCGATTGTGGAGGAAATGTTCCCTGCTAAGAAGGAAATTAAGCGGGAAATTAAGAATAAAGATAAACAAGTAACATTACATCGCAAACCAATGGTAGGAGAACAAGCTGCAGCTGAGTTTTTATATAATTTAACTTCAGTTCCAAATAAAGATGTTTATAAAGATGAGCATAAAGATGATTATGCGGTATCTTCTGGAACATTTAACCCATATTACGAACATTATATTTGTGATGATAATCAATTATTCTATAGAAATCCAGATAATTCCATTAGATTTGGGCGTGGATTGTTTAGAGGTATGGCAATTAACACAGCAATAGTAGCATCTTTTAGTTTACCAATAGTCGGTCCTTATATTAGCACTGGAATTTTATTTGCTAGTGTTGCTTCTGCGTATGTTTGGGCTAATAGTAAATTATCAAAGTTTGAGCAAGATAATTTTATTTTTAGCGAGGATTATGAAAATATTATGAATAATCCTCTAATCAGCGATAAACAGAAGCAAAAGATTTCTCAAGATGCTCATGCAAGGTACAAACAAGTACAACAAAATCGAGAAAATTTTAGTTCTAGTTCTACGACTATTATTGATGATGTTAAAGAAATATGGAATAATGAACCAGAAGAACTAGGGACTACAATAGGGTTGTTTTTTGGATTTGCAAAACCAATTTCAAGAGTTGCTACTATTAATAGTAATCCTATAAAGCCAAGATTGCCATTTAAAATAAACACAGTAAAATCTAGAATTAGAGATGCAATTCAATATGATTTTCAAAATTGGAATTTCGCTTCTAGATTAACAGAACAATTACAGGATCCTCGTTTAGGTTCTTTGTCTGGCAAGATAAATTTAGAAAAAATATTAGAATTAGCTCATAACCCAAAGGCATATTTTTTTCTTGATAAAAACACAGGACATGTTAATGTTATTCAGAAAGTTAATGGGATTTCAGATAAATTTTTAAGAATCACTGTAATTAAAGATGAACAAAAAATTATTTCAGTGGGAGTAGTTAGAGAAACTAGCCTACTACAATATACCAATAACAATTCTAGGTATATAGAAATTGGTGTAAAAAAAATTAGCGAACAAATAAAGGGGCCTAGAGTAAAAAATGAATAATGAATTAAAATTTGATAGTTCTTTTGAAATGCAAAAAAGAACAAAAATTGCGTTAGATTTTTATAATAAAATTTTACATATAGATGAACATCCTATTATTATAACTGATTCGGCATCCTTTTATGATATTTATACTGGAACAGATAATGATGCTATAAATTTAATTTATAATTATTATAAAGTTACTCTAAATAATGAATATTTTACAATGCCTTTTTGGAAATTATTAGATTTTTTATATAAGGATAAACCTGTAGAACAGTAGTATTAAGACCCTTTGCTAAAGCTAAAGGTACATTATCTCATATGTTAGCAACTCAAGGTTTAAGTAGTTTGTGTGCCCAGACAGCTGCTCAAATTGTAGCTAATAATGGCGATCCAATTAAAGCGATTAAAGCCTTAGCCAGTATGAATACTGTTAAATC
>CAIKKE010000141.1 GCA_903827925.1 uncultured Francisellaceae bacterium | reverse complement strand
TTTATAATATTTATAAAATTAGAGATTATAAGGGAGTAAATAGTGTTAAAAAAATTTAATTTGTTAATTTTAACTGGTTTTTTATTGGTGTTTTTGACTAATTGTGGTTTTCATTTTGCCGGCAAATATAAATTACCCTCATATTTAAATCAATTAGTAATTTATCCATTAGATGATATTAAATCTGATTTTTATTTACAGCTAAAAAGTGTTTTAGAAAATAATAGAGTAAAAGTTTTAAATCTTAACGCTATTCAGGATTTAAAGCTAAAGCAGGATGTCAGTGTATTACATATTGCGATCCCTGTAATTAAAGAAAAAGTTCATAGTTATAATTCTCAAGGTCAAATAACGAATAATATGCTAACTGCTAGTTTTCATTACCAATTATTTGATCATGCTAATAATCTAATCCAGCAAAATGTAATTTCTCGTACTCGTAATTATGGGGTCAATAATAATCAATTATTAAGTAATTTAGGGGAACGGCAAATAATTGTGCAAGAATTACAACTTGAAATTATTAACGAATTATTAAGACAATTATCTGTAGATGTGCGTGTACTTAAAAAATGATTTTAAATGCGCCGATTAAAAGTAATGTTACCATTAATTCAATATATTTATTATATGGTTCTGATGTATGGCAATTATTAGATAGTTTAACTAAAATTAAAAATAATTTTCCTGATGCTAAAAGGTATTATTTTTTAAACTTTAAACAATTTGTTCAGTTTTATAATAATCATCAAGAAGAGTTATTTAATCGAGATTTGTTTTGTGTAGCTCAGTTTAATAAAATTATAGAAATTTATATTCAAGATGCTAAATTTAGTAAAGCCCAATTCATTGAATTAGAAAAATTTTTAAATAAGGTTTTAAATACTAAAAACATTTGTATAATTTTGTTTGCTGAAAAATATTCTAAGGATCTTGAAAAATCCAAATTATTTCAGCTGGTAAATAAAGAAGGTATAGTTGTAGCAAGTAAAAATTTATCAATTAGTCAATTTAAATTATGGCTAAGTGCAGAATTAAAATTATTAAATTTAAGTTTTACTAGTGATGCATTAGATAAATTTATAAAAATTTATCAGCATAATTTATTGCAAGCTAAACAAATGCTAGTTAAATTGGAGTTGAATTATCTACATGCATCAGCTCCATTAAGCCCTATAATTATTAAATTAATTGATTTAGAAAATTATATAGATGAAAATGATCTAAAAAATAATTTATTTGATTTGCAAGATAGTTTAATAACCGCCAATTTGGGTGAAATTATTAAAATTTTTACTAATTTAAAGCAACAACAAATAGAACCCATTTTAATTTTATGGAGTATTAATCAAGTTATTAATAAATTTATGCAAAAATCATTAATTGTTAATGATAAAATGAATAATAAAATAATTGAGAATAATTGTATTAAATATTCTAATTTATTATCTAAAGCCGCTGAAATCGATTTGGCTATTAAATGTGTAGATAATAAATTAAGCAATATAGATCATAAAGAATACATTTGGGGATCGCTTATGGACCTATGTATGGCGTTTAAATAATAATGCCACCAGTTTTAAGTAATCTTTTATCTAAAAAATTACCGTAAGCGTTCAGCTAAACTTTCAATTACCCACAATTTATGTTAGTACTAGAAGCATGTAGGTTGAAATGTTTAAGGGGGTTATTTATGCATGATAATACCGCCGAATGGTTTGACTCTGAACTTAATAATTGTACTTTTAAAGATGAACGTTTAAAAAAAAGATTTAGAATAGTACTAGAAAACTTATGGAGTGGAATCGGCAAACCTATACCGCTAGCATGCGGTAACTGGTCTAATACAAATGGGGCATATAGATTTTTGTCTAACGAACGTATTATTGAAGATGAAATTATGCAAGGTCATTTCAAAGCAACAAGTCAAAGGTTTAAAGAAACTAAAGCTACAATACTTGTATTGCAAGATACAACAGAATTTTCCTATAAAAGAGAAGATATTGCCTCTATAGGTATAACAAAGTTAATTAATCGTGGTAAAAATAAATATTGTGGAAAAGCTATGCTGGAAATTAGTTACGGATATAGTTGTTAGCAGTAAAGCACATGTAAAAATTTTAGATTTTTGAATTTATTTTTGATTATAAATATTAAACGTTTGTCAGTTTTTGTTGAGTATTATTTTTAAAATTTTAGATCCGCGTGCCTGTTGTAAAAAAAAAGCTTGATCTTTTTTTTAATTTATAGTTAAAATAAAATCTTGAGATTGATTTATTATTTTAAAGTTTAGGAATTTGAAAAAAAATAATCCACAAAGTTGTTTTGCCAGCTAATATGTTTTTTTAAGGTAATTTTTATTATATGGAAAAATTTTTGCAATATTTTCTTGAAAAATACTAAAAACAATACAATTTAATAAAAATTCTCAAAATTTAGATATAGCGATCCCTAAAGGAAATTAAGCGCTTTTAAAATTAATGATACTTTTATGTTTGTCAATAAATTCTTTTAATAAAGAAATGAAACATGCACCTATAACAACAAAAAAATTACCACATTTGGCGCAAAGTAATGGATTAAAATTAAATTCTTTTATTGACAATGAATACCAAGGAATATTTTTATTAGGTTTGTTTTCAGGAACAATATTTTGTAATTTTTCATAAACTAATGG
>CAIKKE010000140.1 GCA_903827925.1 uncultured Francisellaceae bacterium | reverse complement strand
GTATATACGAATAGTGTTCAGAGGAGAATGGGGTTGATAAGGAGCCTCGCACAAATAACTCATACTCCACTGTTGCTCTAGATCCTTGTTTTCAGGTTCTTTACCAGAAAAGTTGTATGATTTATTTATGCGAGAGCCCTAATACTCAAGTATTCTAAAATCTCTGGAAATTTAATGGTATTTAAAATTGGTTGTTGAAATGCTGTAATTAACATTAAAGTAGCTTCTTGAATACTTAACCCTCTAGTTTGCATATAAAATAACGCTTCAGGAGCTAATTTTCCAACACTTGCGCCATGTGAGCATTTAACTTCATTATTATCAATAATAAGTTCTGGACTATTAGTAATAGAAGCTTGTTTATGTAAAATTAAGCCTTTGGTTTGTAGATTTGCATTAGTGTTTTTTCCATTTGGAGTTACGATTATTTTGCCTATAAAATTACATTCAGCTTGTTGGTCTGCAATAATTCTTGATAAAGTATTACTATAACTATCAGTGGTTAAATGTTTAATTAATAAATTAATAGAACTTTGATAATTCGAACTGGTTTTTTGTAAAATATTTAATTTTACTTGAGAATTAGGTTCGATTAATTCAACCATTGTATTTAATTGATTGTTAGAGTTAGTAGAAAGCAATTTAAAATCACATAAACTATCTGCATATTGTTTGACTTGTAAATTAGACTGATCTTGATGTTGAATCAAGTAATAATCAAGAATTACCTTGGGTTCACAAATAATTTGAGTAGTATTGTTTTGTTGTTTTTTATGGTCAATAATATTTACTTTGCTAGATTTTCCAACAATTATTGTAATATCATATTGAAAATTTTTTTGATTAACTAAATAAATAGGTTTCTTTAAATCTGAATTTTCTGCAATATGTATAAATAAATTATTATTTTCTAAAATAATTTTTATATTATTGTTGTTATAATAATTTGTATTATTATAATTGTTTAATTTAATTAAAATACAATTTTTTAAATCAAGTTCTGTTAACATTATTGTTTTTCCGAACTATTATCTTTAAGCCAAGTATAACCTTCTTGCTCTAATTTTTTAACTAATGTATGATCCCCGGAGTGAATAATTTTTTTATGATTTAAAATATGCACAAAATCTGGATGGATATAATTTAAAATTCTTTGATAATGAGTAATTAATAATATAGAATTATTTTTATTTAAAGTAGATTTAATTGCAAGAGATAGTGTTTTTAATGCATCTATATCTAATCCTGAATCTATTTCATCTAAAATAGCTAATTTAGGCTCTAATAATAGCATTTGTAAAATTTCATTGCGCTTTTTTTCCCCACCAGAAAAATCTTCATTAATAGATCTGTAAAGAAATTCTTCTTGCATACCTAAAAGCTTAATTTTTTGTTTAACTAAATTTAAAAAATCTATTGCATCTATTGGGGATAATTGTTGATGTTTTCTAATAGCATTTAATGAAGTTTTTAAAAATTGTAAATTTGATACTCCAGGAATTGCAATTGGATTTTGGAAACTTAAAAAGATCCCTAATTGCGCACAATGACTAGGTTCTAATTCATTTAAATTGGTTCCTAGATAGTTGATCTCTCCATTTAAAATTTCATAATCAGGATGTCTTGCTAAGACTTGAGCTAAAGTACTTTTGCCAGCACCATTAGGTCCCATAATAACATGAATTTCTCCAGGATTAATGGTTAAATTTAAATTCTCTAAAATAATTTTATGTACAGAATTAGATTTTTCTGAATGATGTGCAAATTCTTTTATTTGTTGAGAATTATTTAGCTTAGCTCTAACGGTTAAATTTTTAATATTTAATAACGGTAATTTATCACTATGGTTATCATTATGATTATGGGCACCATGATTATGGTTATTATGGGCATCATGATTATGCTTATTATGGGCACCATGATTATGGTTATTATGGGCGCCATGATTATGGTTTTTATTGTTCATCCTATCGATCCTTCTAGGCTAACTGCTAATAATTTTTGAGCTTCTACTGCAAATTCTAAAGGCAATTCTTTTAGCACTTGCTTGCAAAAGCCATTAACGATCATAGAAATAGCATCTTCACTATTTATTCCTCTTTGCAAACAATAGAATAATTGTTCTTCAGAAATTTTACTAGTAGTTGCTTCATGCTCTATATTGGCAGTGTTATTGTGAATTTCTAATTTGGGAAAAGTATTTGCACTACAAGTATTACTTAATAATAAAGAATCACAACTAGTATAATTGCGAGCATGTTGAGCATTAGGCGATACATACACTTTACCACGATACGTATTTTTTCCATAACTTGCAGAAATTCCTTTCGAAATTATAACACTGGAAGTATCATTGCCAAAGTGCAACATTTTAGTTCCGGTATCTGCTTGTTGATGTAGATTAGTAATTGCGATTGAATAGAATTCTCCTCTAGATCTATCTCCTTGCAAAATAACGCTAGGATATTTCCAAGTAATTGCAGATCCAGTTTCAATTTGAGTCCAAGAAATTTTAGAATTATTACCTTTACATAATCCACGTTTAGTTACAAAATTATAAATACCTCCAATACCATTGGAATCCCCAGGATACCAATTTTGTACGGTAGAATATTTGATTTCCGCATTATCTAAAGCGATTAATTCAACAACTGCTGCGTGTAATTGATTTTCATCTCGCATTGGAGCGCTACAACCTTCGAGGTAACTTACATGGCTATTTTCTTCTGCAATAATTAAAGTTCTTTCAAATTGACCAGTAGAAATTGCATTGATCCTAAAATAAGTAGACAATTCCATAGGGCAACGTACCCCTTTAGGAATATAACAAAAAGAACCATCGGTGAAGACTGCAGAGTTTAAGCAAGCAAAAAAATTATCTTTATACGGAACTACTCGGCCTAAATATTGTTTAATTAAATCAGGATAATTTTGTACAGCTTCAGAAAATGAACAAAAAATTACTCCATGCGCTTTTAATTTTTCTTTAAAAGTAGTAACTATAGAAACGCTATCAAAAACTGCATCTATTGCAATCCCGGCTAATTGTGCTCTTTCATGTAACGGGATCCCTAATTTTTCATAAGTTTGTAATAATTTAGGATCAATTTCTTCAATACTTTTAGGTTTATTGAAATTTTTAGGAGCTGCAAAATAAATAATGTCCTGATAATTAATTGGTGGATAATTAACATTTGCCCAAGTAGGTTCCTGCATGGTTAACCAATGCCTAAAAGCTTTTAATCTAAATTCTAATAAAAATTCAGGTTCTTGTTTTTTAGAAGAAATTAATCTAATAATTTCTTCATTTAATCCAGGAGGTGCTTGCTCAGTATCTAGCTCTGTTACAAAGCCTGCCGAATATGGTTTATTAATTAAATTTTTAATATTCATAATTTTTTAATATTAAATGATTTATTTAGAAATCAATTTGGAAACTGATAACATAGTTAAATAGCAAAAGAATCCAAGAATTATAAATATTATTAAGCTTTCTATATAAAGATGTTCTATTAATAACATAACAATAGTTCCTAAGATTAATATGATCCCAAATAGATTAGCAAATTGGATTATAAATTCATTACCATGAATTTTTTTAAGGTGCATAGTTCGCTTTAAAATTGTAATTGCTTTAATGCTTATAGGGATTATTAATAATGTACTAATAAATATCATAGGTAAAACATGTATAATAATAGTTGTAAATATAATTATACCAAAAATTATAATTATTGCTATCATTAATGCGAAGATCCCGAATTGCTTACCAAATTTTACAATTAAAGTATTTTTACCAGCTAATTTATCATTTGTATAATCAGGAATTTCATTAGCAATAATTACACTAAAGATTAAATTTCCCATAATAATACTTAATAAAATTGCAGCTATAGAAATACTATGTGCTTGTAGATAATAAGATCCTAAAATTAAAACTGGACCAAAATTGATCCATATAGCCAATTCTCCTAAACCACGATACGCTAAACGTAAAGGGGGAGCAGTGTAATAATAAGAACAAAAAACGCCAAAGATCCCTAAAATCAATGCCCATAAACCATGTGTATACACTATGAATAACCCAATTAAGATGGTTATTAAATAACATGCCAAGCTTGCTAAATAAATTGCTTTTGGTTTTAATAATCCAAGGACTAAAATTCCACTACCACCAGCGTAAGGGTTTTTTCCAAGATTTTTTAAAACATCAGTTCCGTGTTGATAGTCATAGTAATCATCTGCTAAATTTAGACCAATGTGATGAATAACAGTAGCTGCAATCATAGCTATTCCTGAGATCCAATTCCAATGTTTAGTTTCCAAAATTGCAACAGCATTACCTAAAATAACTGGTAAAAAAGTTGGAAATGTAAAGTGAAATCTAAGTGCTTGCCACCAAATTTTGATTTTTTTCACTAATTAAACTCCTTGTATAATTTAAAATTCTTATTTACCAATTAAACTCGGGTAGCTTTTTATTAATAAAATGTTTTTCTAAATAAGTATATTTAGGGATCCCTTGATGATATTCTGGATAATCTTCACCTTGAATTAATGGTAACAAATATTCTCTACATTTATTAGTAATTTTAAATCCAGTATGGTCAATAAAATCTGGAGGTAATTTTTTTTCTATATTAGCAACTTCACTTAGATTAGCGGCTTCAATTTTCCAAGTATATGGATCATTATTAGTTCTAACTATAATTGGCATAATTGCATTTTTACCTGCAATTGCCATTTCAACTGCAGCTTTTCCTAATGCGTAAGCTTGTTCAACATCTACTTTAGAAGCAATGTGTCTTGCTGATCTTTGTAAATAATCAGCAACTGCCCAATGAGTTTTAAATTTTAATTCTTGAGTAATGATAGTTGCTAAATTTCCTGCAATTCCTCCTAATTGTATGTGTCCAAATTGATCTTTATTGGCATTATTTATGGCGGAAATTGGTTGTTGATTATGATCGGTAATTCCCTCGGAAGTTACAATTACACAATAACCAAACTTACTTACAGATTGTTGTACTAGTTCTAAAAATTTTAGTTTATTAAATGGAATTTCTGGAAATAATATAATGTGTGGAGGTCCATTAGGATCATTAGTTGCAAGAGCAGCTGATGCTGCTATCCAACCAGTGTTTCTACCCATTACCTCTAGAATAAATACTTTAGTAGAGTTTTTAGCCATAGATGCTAAATCTAAGCTTGCTTCCAAAGTAGAGATAGCTACATATTTAGCAACAGATCCAAATCCTGGACAATTATCTGTAAAAGCTAAGTCATTATCAATAGTTTTTGGGATCCCTATACATTTAATTGGATAACCTAATTTTTCCCCAATTTGAGAAATCTTATAAGCGGTATCTTGAGAATCTCCACCGCCATTATAAAAAAAATAACCAATATTATGTGCTTTAAATACCTCGATTAATCTAGAGTATTCTTTATTATTAGTAGCTAGATCTTTTAATTTATACCGGCAAGATCCAAATGCTCCTGCAGGAGTATATTTTAATCCGCGAATGTTTGCTGATGGTTCTTTTGACAAATCAATTAAATCTTCTTGCAAGATCCCTATAATTCCGTTAATTCCTGCATATACTTTACCTATAATTTTGTGATTAAGATTTGAATGATTAGGGTTTGTATGGAAATTTTGGTTAAGATTATTAATACTATGTATTGTTTCTATTACTCCACAAGCGGTAGAATTAATAACAGCAGTGACTCCACCGGATTGAGCGTAGATAGCGTTAATGTTATTTATATTATTTATGCGCATAAATATTGTTTCTCATTTAAGGTAAGCTAATGTACAAGTTATTTAAATCTTTTTTTATTAATATATCTAATTTATTAAATATATGTTTATTAAAAACTAAACCAGAGAATTTAGTATATTCTAAATTTTTACTTACAACATTGCTAGCTATAAATGCATTTATTCATTACCAAGGTAATTTAATCGGGGTTAAATTTTTAAATAAGATCAACCATAAATTTTTAAATATTTATCCAGCTAATTTATCACAAACATTGAGTATAATAGCTGTTATATTTTTTGGGTCTGGATTATTTATATATTTTTGTTTATTTATAGTTAAAAAACAAAATAGATTTGTACAGCTTTTTAGTAGTATTATGATTATAGATCTGGTTTTTAGATTAGGTTTAGTTCTAGTTATGTTTATGCATACTTATTATGTATCTTTATCGTTAATTATAATGATTTTATTAATGTATTGGCAATTAATAGTTTTGAATTTTGTATTTGCTAATGGGTTTGATTTTGGTTATTTAAAATCAATTATTTTGGTTTTTATTTATATGTTTTTTAAATATAATTTAAATATGGGATTTATTAAATATTTTTTATTATAATTTACAATAATTTATTGAAGCAAGGGATTATATGCGAGTGCATTTTTTAGGAATAGCTGGAACTTTTATGGCTAATTTGGCAATATTAGCTAAGCAATTAGAATTTAAAGTTACAGGGCAAGATCTAAATATTTATCCACCAATGAGCGATCAATTATTAGATGCTAATATTAATTATATAGAAGGTTACTCCGTTAATGATTTACCTCGAAGAGTAGATTTAATAGTGGTAGGTAATGTTATACGGCGTGGGATGCCAATTATTGAATATATTTTATCTAATGATTTACCGATAATTTCAGGCCCAGAATTTTTAAAAAAATTTATATTAGCTAAGCAGCATAATTTAGTTGTAACTGGTACTCATGGTAAAACCACAACGGCCAGTATTTTAGCTTGGATCTTAGAGCAAGCAGGGCTAAATCCAGGTTATTTAATTGGTGGCGTAATTAAAAATTTTACTCATTCTGCAAATATTGGGCGAGGTAAATTTTTTGTAATCGAGGGCGATGAATATGATTGTGCTTTTTTTGATAAGCGTTCTAAATTTGTTCATTATAATCCAAAAACTTTAATTATTAATAATATTGAATTTGATCATGCTGATATTTTTCAAGATCTTAATGCTATTATTGCTCAATTTAATCATTTACTTAGAATAGTTCCAAGTAATGGTACGGTTATTTATAATGAAAAAGATTTAAATATTAATAAATTATTATCTATGGGTTGTTGGAGTAAATTAGAAGCATTTAATATAAATTGCGAAAAACACCATCCTAATTATAATTTAGTGCAAATTTTAAAAGAAATTTTACCTTTATATGGAACGCATAATCTTAGTAATGCCTTGGCTGCAAGTTTAGCCGCGATCAATATAGGAGTTGATCTTAAAAATATTGAAAAAGCATTAACTGGTTTTAGAGGAGTTGCTAGAAGATTAGAATATAAAGGTTGTCATCGTGGAGTTAGTGTGTATGATGATTTTGCTCATCACCCAACTGCAATTAAAGAAACCATTGATGCTTTAAATATTTTAATTGCTAATAAACATAATCAACAATCAACAGATAATAAGATTATAAATAAAGTTAAACAAAAATTAAAAATTAAAAATTCAATTATTGCCATTGTTGATTTAGGCTCTAATACTTTAAAAATGGGCGTTAATAATAAGCATTTAATTAAAGCATTAGGAAAAGCAAGTAAATTATATTTATATGTAGATTTAAATAAAGTTTCTTGGGACGTAAATAAATTTTTTCAAGAAATTAACAAGCCAGGGAAAGTATGCGGTAGTGTGGTGGATTTATTAAATACTTTAGAGTCAGAGTTACAAGAGCATGATCATGTGTTAATTATGAGTAATGGTGGTTTAGCAACAGTTGGTGAGCAATTAACTGCAAGGTTGTCTGGGAAATAAAGAAAAATTTTCTTGTGTTTTTTATTGGGATTGCATATGCAAAGGAAATTCTTCTAAAAGTTGTCTATCTTTAATTCAAAAGTGCAATAAGAATTATTAGAAAATATTTTTATAATCATTAATAATTACCTCAATTTCCTAGGAGAATTTTATGCCAGTAAACTATGAACAAATCAAACAACAAATGAAAAAATCAATAGAAGATATGAAAAATCATCAAGATCTTAAGGATTTTTTAGAAAAACATCATGGTTTGGATTTTATTTTTATTTATGAAGAAATTGCAAGAGATTTAAGTGCTAAGGTTATAGATTTAATTAATAATAATTCATTGGATGTTAATGATGTATGTAATATTTTTATTTACTATCCAAATATGTTTAATAGACAACCATTGTTAGAAAAACTACCGGACTTGTTGCAAGAAAAATTTAATAATTACAGGAAAACTAACAAACAAGATCAAAAAGATATTATAAAAGATCTTGAAGCAACAAATAAACAACTTAGTAAAACAGTCAGAGTTTTAAAAGAAGATTTAGAATTTAAGTATGCAGCTTTAAATGAAGCAAAGAGTCGAGGAAAAAAGAGTATACGAGGTAAATATAAATCAAGTAAAGTTGAAGAATTAAGAGTATTTAAGGAAGAATTAAATGAAGGGTATGAATCTTTAATAGAAAGTTTGAATATAGAAAAGACCCAAAAGAAAGAAAGCATGGAATCTATAAGTAAAGAGTTGCAAAGAGAGATAGAGTCTTTTCAAGATAATATAAGTCAACACACAAGTATTAAGAAATGGTTTGATCTTTGGATAAAAGAGAAACGTGGTAGACTTAATGTAAGAGAATTGCAAGCTATAGCTCAGCAATTAGAAGTGGCAAATGAATTTGCACCTGTAATGTTTAATTTAAATGAAAATCAAAAAGAACAATATATAAATTTATTAACAACATTTCAACAGAAGGTTTTTAGCAGTGATGCTGCTCTTCCTGATATGCTAAATGCTGGAAATACTTTAATACAAGAATTAAAAAATTTAACTATTAATGAAGCCAAGTCACAACCAAGATTAACACAAGCGATAGAGCAACTAGAAGAAAATGTTAAACAAGAACAAACAAAAACTGGAAAAATATTAAGTGAAAATGAAATTTTACAAATGTTGAGTGATACTCCAAATGTAGAGAACAATTATTTGTTTACAATGATTGCAAACCAAAAAATAATTGATTCTGCTAAAAAGTTTATTCAAACAGAAATTAAAGATTATAATTCGTTGGATAATTTTATTGCGAATTTTATGGATAAAACAAACAACGTACCGTTGCATTTATTATCCATAACAAATGAGATTAAGGGATCATTAACAGAAAAATTTATAGAATTAATCAATCAAACCCCGAGTGCTTTTAAAGGAAATTTTGCACACCTATCAAATTTATTTGGTTTAGATGGTGTGTCTAACATACTAGATTTTAACAAATTACTTAAAGAAGATATATTTAACAATATTGCAGAAAAAATTCAAGAAGATCTTGCAGATATTACTTCAGATTTAGATAAAAAGCAAGATAAATTAAGTGAAAATTTAGCTGAATATGAAAGAAATATTGCAAAACTGCAAGAAAAAAATGATAAAGCTGTACAAGCACAATTAAAAGACATTAGTTTATTAAATAGGAAAATCAAAATCACTGCGAAAGAATCACTTAAATATAAAGTATTTGGAAAAGCTATTAAGTTACTATCCAAAATTGGTATATTAGATTCATTTGAACGAATCCAAAAATCCCAAATAGAAGATGATAGTTTGAGCAAAATAAGAACAGATTATTTTAAAGAATTATCTGATGAAAAATCCAAAAAAGCAGTAGATATTAAGAAATTGAAAGGTGATTATGTATCCGAAAAATTAGAGCTTAAAAGAGATCTTAACAATGCAGTAAGAGCTAAAAAAGAAGAATTATCATCTAATTTATTTAGTAAATATTTACAAAGCTATAAAGAAAGAAAAGAACAAGCAGTTTATGAAGAAGAATATAAATTTTTAGAAGACAATTATGCTAAATTAAATGGTATGTTTGAAAATTCTGGAAATCTTGATGAAGTTGTAAAAGTTTTTAAAGAAATTTATCAATCTACTAAAGATGAGTTAGCAAAACATAAACATGGTCATTCAAAAGCTAAAAAAGAATTAAGAAAAGCTTTGCCATTAAGTAAAAAATTTATAAAATATTTTAATGATTTAAATGGATCTATAAACAGATTAACAGGATTGTTTTTTAATACTCGCACTTTAGATGATGCAAAAGTAACAATTACAGCAGCAAGCGAACAACTTATAGGAAATTCAGAAGAACGAGAAAAAGCTGCTATTAAAATTCAACAGGCATTTCGTGAGCATAGTGTAAGAACAAAATCAGCAGCTCTAAGAAGAGAAGATTCAAATAAAACTCTCGAAAAACCTACACAAAGTAGTTCAATTCTAGCAAAATTAGTAAAATTTCCAAGTAGTCTTATGAGCATAACTGCCGGGTTATTAAATCCAAATTCAACAGAAATAAATGATGCATCAGCGGACTTTGGTTTACCTAGGTCTATCTCATTTAGTGGTTTACCTACACCTGAAGCAGAAAATAGTCATAGATTACGTAAGTCTAAATCAGATAGTGATTTACTCCCAAAAAGGCCAGTAGAGCGTCATCATCAAGCTGGAGAAAAATTTTTCTCTGATTTCAAAGCTGATAATCCAAGAAGAGATGATTTTTTTGATTTAACAGGTTCAAGTAAAGAGTTATCTTCACCTAATAGATTTTCAGTTCCTAGTTTTAATTCACAAAGAACATCTAGATTAAGATCTTATGCACCTGAGCCTATGGATGGTAATACTCCTGTCTTAAAAGATAAGTCAGTTTTATTTAGATCAGAGGATACTCTACCACCATCTAGCTTTAGTAAAAAACCTAATAAGTGGGGGTTGGTTTTTCAAAAAGCTCAAAAAGTTATAACAAACTTAAAAACTAATCAAACAGTTTTTTATTCGGAAGGATTATTAAAAATTAATGATGAAAAAAAATTAAGTAAAATAAAAATTTTCAAGCAAACATTCTCAGGGAAATTAAATAAATATAATAGAGCAGAATATTCATTTAATATATCGAATGAAAACCCAGCAGAGTTAAATATAGGATTGTCCTTAACAGTATTGGGATCAGGATTTAAACATTCTGATACAATAAATTTAATTAAATTAAAACATGGAGAAATAATAATTACAGATGATCAAGCTTTGGAAAAATTTGTTAATAGTAATATAACTGTTTCACCAAATGTTAGTAAAGAAGAGATATCTATTGCAAAACAAGAATTAACTATAAAATTAAAAAAATTACGGTTGGATGTATTAAAAGAAATTATCCAAAATAGCTATAACTCTGAAATAAATATAGGTTCAGAAGTAGCAAAAATTCTTCAAGGTTTTACTTTAAAGCCAAAATTATTAAGTCAAAATAATCTTGGTGTTAACCACGAGGAAGATGCTTCTAAACCAAAATCTGAAAGAGGCGCCAGATAAAGTGGGTGCCTAAAAGAGGCAGCCAGATAAAGTGCGTTGCCTAAACAAAAAACAGCTGTTAAGGAATGTGCACGAAATAACTTCCGCATTTGTTATCAATTTAACAAGTAGTTGAATAAAAATAGCGCAAAAAGTTATTTGAATTTATTTCAAAATGCGGAAGTTATTTCGTGCATATTCCTAAACATGGTTTACAAATGATTAGCGGCTATCGACCAAAGCACTTTTACCATTAAAATTAAATATTTATCAAGATTTTATAAATAATCAGTAAAAGGGGCATTTAAAATAAACAATTAATCATGTAACATGCCAACATTATGATCCAAATCGACAATTTAACCTTGCATCTTGGCACTAGATGTATTTTTGAAAAAGCTCAGTTTACGGTTTTTCCTGGACAAAAAGTTGGAATAATAGGCAAAAATGGTGCTGGCAAAAGTACCTTGTTTGCATTATTAAGAAATGCAATATCAGCAGATACTGGTATCTGTAATATTCCTAAGTCCTGGAGAATAGCCCATATTCCACAAAGTTTACCAGAAGGATCTATTACAGCCTTAGATTATGTTTTATCTGGCGATAACGAATATACTGTTATTCAAGATCAATTATTAACGGCTGAAAAAGACAATGATCACGTTACTATTTTAGCTTGTCATAATGAATTACATGCAATCGATGGATACCGAATGCCGGCTAAAGCGGCTAATTTATTAAAAGGTTTAGGATTTTCGGATCATTCTATGCATGGAGCGGTATCTAATTTTTCTGGTGGTTGGCGAATGAGGTTAAATGTTGCAAAAACCTTAATGGCAAGGGCAGATTTATTTTTGCTAGACGAACCAACTAATCATTTAGATTTAGATGCAATTGTATGGTTAGAAGAATGGGTTAAAAATTGTCAATCGACTGTTTTATTAATTACTCATGATGCTGCATTTTTAGATCTAGTTCCAAGTCATATTTTATCGGTGGATAATAAGCAATTTACGTTATATAAAGGAAATTATTCTAACTATATAAAACAAAAAGCTGAAGCCATAATGTTGCAGCAAGCAATGTACGCAAAGCAACAAAAAACTAAAGAGCATTTAGAAAGTTTTATTAATAGATTTCGTGCTAAAGCTTCTAAGGCTAAACAAGCTCAATCTAGAATAAAAGCTTTAGAAAAATTACCAGAACTTGCTGCTGTGCAATCGCAATCTAGTTTTCAATTTGAATTTTCTGAAACAGCCAATTGCCCAAATCCATTATTAAATTTAGAAAATATTGAATTTTCCTATATTGGGGTAACCAATAAAACAATTTTTAAAAAAATAAATTTTTATGTGAGGCCAGGGGCTCGTATTGCTTTATTGGGTTTAAACGGTGAGGGTAAGTCAACTTTAATGAAATTATTAGCAGGTTTGGTTTTATCTCAAAAGGGTGAAAGACATATGGGGCCAGGTTTGAAAATTGGTTATTTTGCCCAAGAACAAGCTGAAGAATTCCCGATTAACGAGACTCCTTTAAGCTGGTTTACAGAAATGAGCAAGAATAATAATCATAAAGAAATTCGTGGTTATTTAGGGCGGTTTGCTTTTAGTGATGAACGTGCTGTACAAAAAATCGAAACTTTATCAGGTGGCGAAAGAGCAAGGCTTGCCTTAGCTTGGATTGTTTGGCAAAAACCACAATTATTACTGCTTGATGAGCCAACTAATCATTTAGATTTAGAGATGCGAGAAGCTTTATCTTTTGCATTACAGTCTTTTTCTGGCGCTATGGTTCTTGTATCTCACGATCGAAAACTTATTATGAACACTGCGGATGAATTATGGTGGGTGCACAATGGTGTTGTTGAGCCATTTGTTGGTGATTTAGAAGATTACGAGAAAAAACTAAAAAAAGTTCGTAAGTTATTAGTTTAAAGCATTAGTGCCGGATCATGATAGTGTTAATAATGTGATCTATAATTTAGTTGCTATATCTAAGTTGATTAATATCGCGATTTTTTAATAATTTAAAACTTAAATATGCAAATATATGCGAAGCATGTGTCATGCATACAGTAATATAAGTATATCTAGGAGTGCCTGCCATGGAAGCGAAAAACAGAATCAACATCATTGCAATGCCTACGCTATTTAAAAATATTAATGGGATTGGAAACCAATTATCTTTATTTAAATGATTTCTAGTTTTGTTTAAATATACATAAATCCCGAAAATTAAATATACTACGCTTAATAATGCTGGGATAAAATTTGCAAAACATAGGTATATTATGCCATTTATTATAAAATAATTTAAAGAATTTTCTTTTAATAATGGAGCTACATATTTAAAAGCAGGATGATAAAATAACATACTTGCTAAATTAAAAAATCTATGCTTTAGATACATATAAGGATGTTTAATAATTGTTTGTAACCAAGTTGTATATAATTTATCTAATTGTTGCTGATTATTACATAATTTAAGTATAGCATTTTGCCCCATAATTAAAGTATCTACCATATAGTAACTAGATCTATCTAAAAGTTTTCTATGTAAAATGCTATACATTTTTTGCATGGTAAAACTTGGATTTTTATTAAAATCAGGTAATAAATCTTGATTAACCGCCAAACTAATTGCAGATAAATCGTAAAGCTTAACATACTGCCAAGAATTATTTGATTTGACATCGCCAATAAATAACCAATTAATATTATTTAATAATAAATAAAAACTTAGCATTAATATACTAAATATTTGCATAAATTTTTTACAAAAAATATGGAAATTCGTATAAATTAACGCGATCCAAAACAGTAAAATAATTGCTAAATATTTAGCTTGAAATTTAATTGATGCTCCGTACAGTAAAATAATTAATAATAAATTTAAAACTACAATATTTGGTTTATTTTGTTTAGCAGATAAATAAGTTAAATAAGATCCTACAAATAAAAAACAAAATGCAAAACCAATGTCTTTCCAAATCATAAAAGAATATGCAAAGATGTTAGGAATTAGTGGAAATAAGCTTAAAATATACTTGATTTTATATGGGTATGATTTTACGCTACTAATTAAATAATGCATGCTTCCATATAATAAAGCTAAATGTAGTAAAAACATCAAACCACTTCCTGGATAAATAAAATTTAAATATCTCCAAACAAATGACATTAGTGGTGGATTATGATCAGAATAAATTCCTGAAATGGCCATAGCATATTGGGATTGACTATCAGGAGACAACATTCCAGGCCACATAATTAATAAGTGTAAGCATCCAATCAACCATAATATAATTAAAGGTAAATTGTTTTTTATATTTTTAAACATCTAATCTAATTTAATTAAATTTTTATTAATTTATTTGATCTATTAAATATTGAGCTAACATTGGTACAGGTCTACCACTAGGACTTCTAGTAATTTTGCCTTCTTGAAAATAGGCAGTACCTGCTATATCTAAATGAGCCCATGGATAATCTTCTGCAAATTTAGCTAAAAAGCAAGCCGCACTAATACTACCTGCATGGTTACCCCCAACATTAGCTAAATCTGCAATATCGCTCTCTAAAAGTTTATGATATTCAGCAGTTATTGGTAATTGCCATATTTTATCATGAGATTTATTTGCCGCCTCGGTTAACTTTTCAGCTAATGCTTGGTTATTGCTAAATAATCCACTGTAATGGTGACCAAATGTTGCAACACAAGAACCAGTTAAAGTTGCAATATCAATTACAGCTTTTGGATTAAATTTTTTGCAATAAGTTAATGCTTCGCATAGTAATAATCTACCTTCTGCATCGGTATTTAAAATTTCAACGGTTAATCCTGACATGGTGGTAACTACATCATCAGGTCGACTAGCATGTCTTCCTGGCATATTTTCTGCAGTTGCAATAATGCCCACTATATTTAATTTTAATTGCATTTCAGCAGCAAGATGCATAATGCCAAGTACAGTTGCTGCCCCACACATATCAAATTTCATCCCAACCATATAATTAGGTGTCTTTAAAGAATTTCCGCCAGTGTCAAAAGTTATGCCTTTGCCAATTAATACTATGGGATTATTATGCTCATTAGTTTTATTAGATTTAGTATTGTTTTTATGATTGTTCTTATTATTGTTCTTATTAGATCCTCCATGATATTCTATACAAATTAATTTAGGAGGTTGTAAACTTCCTTGAGCAACTGCTAAAAATGCTCCCATATTAAGTTTAATTAAATCTTTTTTCTCTAAGACAGTTAATTTTAATTTAGAAAATTTTCTTTTTAAAGCAATAGCAGCTTTTTCCATGTAAATGGTATTGCAAATGTTAGGAGGTGTATTAGCGAGATCTTTAACTAAAATACTAGCATGATTAACTGCTATAGATTGTTTTAAGATTAAATTTGCTGCTGGTATAAATTTTTGATTAATTAATAATTCTATATTAATTAATCTATTGTTATGACTATTGTTGTTGTTATGATTTTTGAGTGATTTATATTTATCAAAAGTATATAAATTATTTTGGATATTAGTAATTGTTTGATAAACTTGCCATATGAAATCACGGTCTTTTACTTTACAATCTGGTATACAAATAGTTGCATGATTAATATTATGTTTATGTAAATTAGAACTAATATTTTTTAATAATTCTAAAAATTGTAATTCAGATAATTTTTCATTATTGCTAATATTAATCAATAATAATCTATCAGCTTTAAGAACTGGGATTTTAAATAATATTATTGACTTATAAAGATTATTTTTATTACTAAAGTCTTCTTGTTTAATAATTTCCTTCAGATAGGTTATAGTATCTTTAGGTAAAGCTAACTTATTTAGATCGCTGGTAAATATAATTAAGCAATCAGATTTTAAACTGTGCGTGTTATCTTTAGAACTTACTTGAAATTTAAGTTTCATAATTTTCCTAAGTTTAAGTTTAAGTTAATGAAAATAAATTATATAAATATAAATGAAAGTGATAATAAATTTAGTTAAAAATACGAGTATAATATGTTTTTAATAAGAAAGTATATAATTAAAGAGATATTTTTGCATTTTTTTGCAACATTTTTTTTATTATTTTTTATTTTTAGCAGTAATCAATGTATTACTTTATTAACTAAAGTTGCTAATGGCAAGTTACCTCTTATTATTTTAGGTAAATTAATGTTACTATATAGTCCAGAGATATTTGGTTGCTTAATTCCGGTTAGTTTATTTATAGCAACATTATTTGTGATCAGTAAATTATATGCAGACAATGAAGTGGTAGTTTTATTTACGTCTGGAATAATTTGGGATTTTTTAATTAAAACCATTATGTGCATAGCTTTAGTGTTAGCTTTATTTAATGGGATTATTACATTATGGTTGATTCCTAATACTATAGAAAGTAGAGAAAAAATTGTTTCTAAAAGTGAAGCATCTTTAATTAATGCGGTTATTCCTGGACAATTTAATGTAATTAATGATGGTAAGCAAGTTTTTTATGTGGAGGAGATAAATAATAATAATTTTCAAGATATATTTATTGCAACTAATGGGGATGATTTATTAGACAGTAACAAATCTGGAACAATTAATATTATTACGGCTAAATCTGGTTATATAAAAACTAATCATAATCGAGATAATAGTTTGGTTGTTTTGCGAAATGGTAATAAATATTCAGGACTATTCAATAATACAGATTTTTTTGTAATTAATTTTAATGAATATGGCAAAAGTTTGTTACAGAATAATGCTGTCGAAAATAGTCCGGTTAAAACCAAAAAAACCAAAGAAATTTTAAATTCCAAAAATCTAGAAGAAATAGCAGAATATCAATGGAGATTGGCAATGCCAATTGCTACAATCATTTTAAGTATGTTGGCTATTGGTTTAGGAAAAGTAATTCCACGTCAGGGTAGATTTGCAAAATTTTTTCCAGCTGTTTTATTATATATTATTTATTCTAATTCTATGCTATTTGTACGTCGTTTAGTAGCAGGGAATGTTGTTCCTGCTTTTTTAGGAATTTGGATGGTGCATATAATATTTTTAATTATAGCGATAATATTATTATTGCAATCCAGCGGGTGGTTGTTATATTTAAAACAAAAATTATTTAAATTTTAATTGTTTAATCATATGCAAATTATTATTAATTATATTGGTAAGAATCTATTAAAAGGCATTTTAATAATCATGTTATTATTATTAGGGATTGATTTGTTTTTTTATTTTATTAATGAACTACGTTTTGTAGGTATTGGTAATTATAATTTGTATAAAGCCTGTGAATTTATAATTCTTACTATTCCTAGAAAATTATATATTATTTCCCCTTGGGCAGTATTGATTGGTTCTTTGTTAATTTTAGGTTCAATGGCAAAAAGTCAAGAGTTATTATTTATTAGATCTATAGGAATGTCTGCTAATAAAATAGCTTTTTGCAGCAGTGTATATATATTGGGTTTTACGATTTGCATTTTTATTATAGGTGAATGGTTGGCTCCAAAAGCTGAAATTTTAGCCCAAAAGAGAAAAACTATTGCCATAAGTAAGGGAAATTCCATATATACTGGGCGTGGAATTTGGACTAGAGTAAAAAATAAATTTATTCATATTGCTACAATTAAAGATCATAATAGCTTAAATGATATTACTATTTATGAATTTGATGATAGTTTACGCTTAAAAAAATCTACTTTTGCGAAAACAGCTAAGCTTATTCAAGAAAAAAATTGCAAATCTGATCAAGAATGCCATAGTTTATGGAAAATGCAAGAAATCGTAATAACTGATTTTACTAATTTGCTTAATAATAATGAACAAAATAATCATCATCATCCCAAAGCTAATAAATTAAATTCTTCACCGCAAATAACTACTGTAAAACTACCTACTATTGAGATCCAGAATTTATTAGATCTGAATATCTTAAGAGCTTCAAATATTAAACATTTAGATAGACTATCGGTTAGCAATTTGGATTTAATAATTAAGGATAGATTGGCAAATAATTTAACTGTTATTGATTATAAAATTGCATATTGGAAAAAAATTATTCAGCCTTTTTCAATCTTAATTATGGGATATTTAGCTGTGCCTTTTGTTTTGGGGCCATTACGTTCATCATCTAATGGGACACGTTTATTAATAGGGGTAGTTCTAGGCATTGGTTTTTATTTGTTAAATGCATTGCTTTGTCCGCTAGCTACTGTAGTTAATTTTCCACCAGTTATAGCTATAATCTTACCTTCAATGATTTTTTTAAGTTTGGCAGTATATCTTTCGGCAAAAGTTTAGAATTCAATCTATATCCCACGGATTAATAATCTCCAATCCGCTGATATCTTTAAAATCTTTGATGTTTCTAGTAACAAGTTTAAGATTATGCACAATAGCAGAAGCTGCAATTAAAGTATCAATCGCTGGTATTTTATTAGATTTATTAAAAAATGAGCAAATATATCCCCATTTATCAGCAACTTTTGTATCTATGTGTATGATTCTTCCATAGAATTGTTTTAAAAGATCTATCTCTATCCACTGTATAATCTTATGTTTTTTAGATCTGTTTTCTAACATTTCAGCACCTTTTCTTATTTCACCTAAAGTTAAAACACTTAAAGAACATTGGGTTATGTCAATTAAGGATAACCAATCCAATACTGTTTTATTAGGAGATTTTTTTATAGTCTCTGAAATAACATTAGTATCTAGTAAATAAATCATAGATCAATTTCGCGTATAATAGATTTGTCTCGATTAAGATCTAGATCAATACCATATAATGGCGAATTTTTAAAAAAAGAAACAACATCTTCTTTTTTACCAATGAGTTCTTTATACTTTTCCATACTAATAACAACGGTTTCATTAATACCGTGTCTAGAAATTATTTGTGGTTCTAAATTTGCTTCCTTTATAAGTTGAGTAAGTTTTGCCTTTGCTTCTTGTAATTGCCATATATGCATAATTTGCCTCTCAAAATAACTAGTCACACCAGTTATTTTATAGCTTATTAAATAAAAAATCAATATTTTAATCTTTGCAAAAATAACTATAATAAATAACTAAACTATAATAATAAATAATTTAAGGCTTTTAGGGCAATGCAGAATTATTTTAAAAAGCAGTGGATTTTCATTATTACTATTATTTTTATAGGAATAATTGGTTTTGTTATTCAAAAATTTTTAGTACAAAGTGTAGATTTCAAGGTTGCAATTTGTGAAACAGAACAACAAGCAATAACAGAAAAAATCAACAATAAAGTTACCAAGTTAAATAAACAATATGCTATAGTTAAAGATGAAAATAGGTCTTTAAAAGCATCTACTCAAGAATTATCACGTAAAGTTGAAGATCTTAAGTATATAGAAAATGATTTAAATGAACAGTTGAAACAATTACAAGCAGAGAAATTAAACTTAGAAAAAACTTATGTTACTGAAAATGTAAATTTACAAAAGAAAGTTGAAACTTTAAGTCAAGAAAATGCTGAACTTAACAGGATCATTACTCAATTGCAGCAACAAATAAAAAATTATAAATTTAACTCTTATAGTTTATTTCAAGCTGGGAAATTAGAATTAGAATTATCAAATTTAGATCAAAAAATAATTGAATATTATGATAATATTAATCAAAAAAAGAATAAAATGATTGGTTTAAAAGATAAATGTGGAAAATTAAATACGAACACCAAATTTTGTGAGGAATATGATTTCCATGCAGATACGATTAAAGCGTTACAGCAACAAATTGATCATTTACAAGAAGAACGTGATGATTTAAAACAACGAATAAACATATATTTATCTTCTTCTAACAAAACTAACTCACGTTGATTTTTAATTTATTTTAAATTATCTTGACCGGGATAATTATAGTTGGTATAAACTTATTTTTTAATGTTTATATTTATTTAAGCTTTATAATAAAATTAAGTTAAAATAAGGTCAAATTAAATGAGTAAGATTATCAATAAGCTTGATTTAGTTAAGGATGTTTCTGATGTTTTAGACTTACCTCAAGTAACTGTCAAAAAAGTAGCTGATTCTTTATGGGATTTAATTAAAGCCAAGTTATCGGAAGGTGATTTAACCGTGTCTATAGCTGGTTTTGGTAATTTTTCTGTCAAACATAGAGCATCCAGAGTTGGTCGTAATCCTAAAACTGGTGAATCAATTCAGATTAAAGCAGTTAATGTTGCAGTTTTTAAACCAGGAAAGTTATTAAAAGAATCCATTAATCTTTCAAGTTAAACATAATTTAACATATAGTTGATGTTTAACATTAAAAAGGATTAAGATTACGAGGTTAGTAAATTATAATTGGGTGCTTAGCTCAGCTGGGAGAGCATCGCCCTTACAAGGCGGGGGTCGGGGGTTCGAACCCCTCAGCACCTATTTATGTAGTTTTACTATAGTAAATGTATTATAATGGAGCGATAGTTCAGTTGGTTAGAATACCGGCCTGTCACGCCGGGGGTCGCGGGTTCGAGTCCCGTTCGCTCCGTTGTTAGAGAATTATTGATTATGTTACAATTTTTTAGAGATAAATTACGCGGAGTTATAGTTTGGATTATTGTTTCAGCAATAATTTTAGCATTTATTTTAAGCGCAGCAAGTTACTTGTTTAACATATCTTATAATAATACTCTAGTTAAAGTAGATGGAGAAAGTATTGATCTAAATATTGTTAATCAACACTATCAAAGGGAATTACAGCAAAATTATTCTAAAAAGCAGAATTTAGATTTAGATAGTAAAAAATTAAAGCAAAATATTCTTAATGATTTAATTAATCAAGTTGCAATAATTAAAGGTTTAGAACGTAACGGATTTTTAGTCACCGATGAACAGTTGATAAACTTTTTAAAAGAAGATCCAAAATTTCAAAATAAAGGTATATTTGTTAAACAAAAATATTTAAATTTTTTGAAAACCGTTAAAATTTCAGATCAGAATTATCAAAATTTTTTAAGACAAAATTTGTTATTAAATCAATTTAGGAATTCGATTTTATTTTCTAATGTTGTAACAATGGACGATGTGAATAATTTTTTATATAAATGGTTTCAAGTTCGTGATTTTGGTTATTTAATTATTCCTAGATCTAAATTTATTAAAACAGTTAACAAAGAAGAAATAAATAATTATTATCAAGCTAATAAAACATCATTATTATTTCCAGAAAGAATTAAAATTGCTTATATAGATGTTAGCGCTAATAAATTAAAAAAACAAATAGTTATTGATAAAAATAAGCTTTATAATTATTATAAAGAGCATCCAGAGTACTATACATTACCAGAATTAGTCAATGTAAGGCACATACTTATACCTTCTATGTCATCTAATGATAATGATGATGTTAAACAACAAGAACAGGCAATAAATATTTTATCTAAGTTAAAATCAGGGGATAATTTTCAAGAATTAGCCAAAAAATATTCTAAAGATCCTGGTTCTGCCAGTAAAGGTGGAGATTTAGGCTGGATTGGTAAAGGTGAAATTGATGATAATTTTGATGCGGTAGCTTTTGCTCTAAATAAAGCTGGCGATTTATCTGAGGTGATTAAAAGTAAATTTGGGTACCACATTATTCAATTATTAGAAAAAAGACCAGCTACAGTTACTGAATTTGCTCAAGTAATAGAAAAAGTTACTCAACATTATAAAGAAGAGGAAATACAACCTAAGCTTAATGAGTTGCATGAAAAATTATTAAATGCATCGGCTAGTAATGTTGATTTAGAAAAATTAGCAAAAGAATTAAATCTACCTTTAAATATTTCTGGGTTATTTTCTAAAGATGGAGAAATTACCGGAATTGGTCGCGAAAAAGTGTTAGTATCCGCAGCATTTAATCAAAAAAATTTAAATGTTAACAGTGAAGTAATTAAATTAGCGGAAGATCATTTTATAATTTTTAGAGTTATTGATAAGCAAGTTCCAATCGAGAAGTCTATAGATGAGGCATATTCTGAAATTAAAAATATTTTGGAAAGCCGTTATACAACAGATTTAATGAATAAATACGCCGAGGATTTTTTAGCTAAATTAGCAAAGTATAAAACTTCACCGGTTAAATTAGCAAAATCTATGGGTTTAGAATGGAAAATCTTACATAATATTACTAAAAATAGTAAAAATATTAACGAAGAAGTCTTAACTATTGCTTTTTCACTGATTAAATTTAATGATCCTAAGATATTTAATTTAGTCGATGGTGATTGTTTAATTTTACAAGTATTACAAATTAAAGATGCCGATTTAAATAAGCTGGTAATGGAGCACCCTGATCTAAAAAGTAATATTCAAGAACAATTGTTACAGTTACGTTCATATGTAGAACAAAAATTATATGAGCAAGATTTATATAATAACGCCAAAATTAAATTTACTAAATCTATAGATCAATTATAGAAGGGTTGAATATGATAATATTACCAAAAGTTAGAGGTTTTATTTGTACTACTGCCCATCCTGATGGTTGTGCTAAGAATGTAAAACATCAAATTGATTACGTAAAAAAAAATATAGTTAAGCCAGAAAAATTGAAACCAACAAAAGTTTTAGTTATAGGGGCATCTACAGGTTATGGTTTAGCGAGTAGAATAGTTTCTAGTTTCGGATACGGTTTCCCTACTATAGGGGTATTTTGGGAACGAAATGCTATAGCTGAAAAAACTACTAGTTCTGCAGGTTGGTATAATTCTGCGGCATTTGAGAGAGAAGCAGGTAATTCTGGTCTATATGCGAAGAGTATAAATGGAGATGCTTTTTCTTTAGAAGTAAAAGAGCGTACTATCGAATTAATTAAGCAAGATTGGCAAACAGTCGATTTAATTATTTATAGTGTAGCAGCCCCTCGTCGAGTTATTAATGGAGCGATATATAATTCAGTATTAAAGCCAGTTGGAGAAGCATATAAAAATAAAACGGTAGATATTAATACTGGTAAAGTTAGTGAAATTGAAATTTTACCTGCAACCCAAGAAGAATTGGAAGCTACGATTAAGGTTATGGGAGGGGAAGATTTAAGATTATGGGTAGATTTATTACACTCTAATAATCTTTTAGCCAATGATTGTAAAATAATTGCTTACTCTTATATTGGACCAGAGATCACTTATCCTGTATATCGTAATGGTACCATTGGGCTGGCTAAAGAACATTTAGAAAAAACAGTTAAACAATTAGATGAATTTTTAATCACCAATTATCATGGAAGAGCTTTTGTTTCAGTAAATAAAGCTTTAGTTACTCAAGCAAGTGCTGCTATTCCAGTAGTGCCTTTATATATTTCTTTATTGTATAAAGTGATGAAGTCTAGGAATATTCATGAAGGTTGTATTGAGCAAATTACTAGATTATTTAATAAGTATTTATATTATAGTAATAATGGTGCTAATTGTTTATTGTTAGATAATTTAGGTAGAATTAGGATTGATGAATTAGAAATGCGAGAAGATGTTCAACAAGAAGTATTAAAATTATGGGAAATTGTTAATACTGAAAATTTAGCAACTATTTCTGATCTTTTTGGTTATAAAGAAGAATTTTATAAATTATTTGGATTTAACTTTACTGATGTTAATTATGAGCAAGATTACAGTATTAATGTACCTATTCCATCTGTAATTGAATATGTTTAACATTCAAATTAATCGTTCTAGTAAATCAACTATAATATTTTTGTTATTAATATGTATTTTATTTTTATTAATATTTACCAAAATAGTTCATGCTCAAACTGATGAAGATGAAATTATAGAGTCTAGCAATGTATTGTCAATTCATGATAGTGTTGCCGAAAATTTGGTAAGTAATAAAATTAATTATCCTGAACATCATATAGAAATTATATTATTTAATAACTTAAATTCTACTAATAAACAATCATTATCTACTTTTGACTCTAAAAATTTAAATAAAAATGGTACTATTGATTTCCAGTTAAGAGTAGTTAAACCAAAATTTTTATTAAATGTTTATGATAAATTAGAAAAAGATCCTAATTATAAAGTTCTGTTTTATTCAGCCACCCAATATAGTTTGTTGCCTTCTCAAAAAATTAAGAAATTTTTAATTAATGCAAAAAGTAAAAATAATATAAATAATCCAGATCTTAATTCAGAAGATTTTGTAGTGGTTTTAGTGATTAACAAACATAAAAATATGTTTAACGTAATGTTTGATGGGGTAGTAAATAAAGTACGATTACGTAAATTTTATAAATTAAAACCTAAAGAAATATATTATGTGGATCATCCAATGTTTGGGGCATTTATAACTATAGTTAATTTATGATAGATAAGTAATATAAATGTATGCATTAATCAAGTTATATGGAGGCTAATTATGGCTATGTTTTTTATGATTACAATATTTTTGCTGATTTATTTAATGTTTATGATTTTCTTTACAGTAGAGCAGCAATCTAATTATATTATTGAGCGCTTTGGTAAATTTGTGCGAGTTGCTTATCCAGGTTTAAATGTAAAAATTCCAATAATTGAACAAATTAGAGGTAAAGTTAGTTTAAGGATCATGCAATTAAATGTAGAGGTTGAGACTAAGACTTTAGATAATGTGTTTGTAAAAATTATTACAGCAGTTCAATATAAAATTTTACCTGAAAAGATTTATCAAGCATTTTATGTATTAGATAATTCAGAAAGTCAAATTCAATCGTATGTATTTGATGTGGTTAGAGCCAGAGTCCCGAAAATTAAATTAGATGATTTATTTTCTAGGAAAGATGAGATTGCTAATGCAGTAAAAGAAGAATTGAAAGAATTAATGAATGAATTTGGTTATGACATTGTTAAAGGATTAGTTACTGATATTAACCCTGATCCTAAAGTTAAAATAGCTATGAACGAAATTAATGAAGCGCAACGTTTAAGGATCGCAGCTATGGAACGTGGAGAGGCGGAAAAGATTTTAAAAGTTAAGCAGGCAGAAGCAGAAGCTGAAAGTAAGATTTTACAAGGTAAAGGGGTAGCTGGGCAAAGGCAAGCAATTTTGGAAGGATTGCAGCAATCTTTAAATCATTTTCAACAAGAAGTTCAAGGTTCATCTACGATAGATGTTATGAGTTTAATTTTAATGGTACAGTATTTTGATACGCTTAAAGATATGGGGATCCATGGAAAAATGAGCACTATTTTAATTCCACATTCTCCTTCTGCTTTACAAGATTTATATCAACAAATTAGAAATTCAGTAATTACAGGGGCGCAAGTTCCTATTAATCATGAAATAGATAAATAACGTTATAAATTATCCTCTATTTAGATATGGTTTATTTTTTGCTCAATTTTAAAAATTTAAGTTGACTTTTAATAATATTTAATATAAAAACTAAATCTAATTTTGTTATGTAAAATGGATTCAAGGAAGTATTTATGCTAGCTAGTATTAGGAGCGTTAACAATGTCTATATATCTAAAAAATCTACAAATCTAACAAATGCTATTCAATCTGG
>CAIKKE010000139.1 GCA_903827925.1 uncultured Francisellaceae bacterium | reverse complement strand
ATTATAGGTCAAGATCTAATTATTCAAAGAGCTTATGAAGAGTTAAATAAGTTTAGTTGGTCGGAAGAAGAGTTGCTATCTTATGAAGCGGTAATTAAAAGAGAGATGGATCATCAAGCAATTTTAGATAAACAATATAATGAAGGTAAAGCTGAAGGTAAAGCTGAAGGTAAAGCTGAAGGTAAAGCTGAAGGTAAGCTTGAAGAAGCTAAAAGTATTGCTAAAGCCATGTTAAAAAAATCCTTAGATCTTAATTTAATTGCAGAATTAACTAAGTTATCTATTGAAGAAATTAAAAACATCAAATAAAGCATATTTATAAGTCTTGCCCAAAAATTTGATCCACCGCATGCCTCCATAATATTTGTAAATTATTTAAAAATTAAACTTAATTTATCAACCGCCAAATCTATTTCAGGTTGTTTAATAATTAATGGTGGCAGTAATCTAATAATCTTCCCCCTAGTTACATTAAATAATAATCTTTGTTTTAATCCATGTAGCATAAGATTAGGTACATATTGTTTTAATTCAATTCCAATCATTAAACCTTTTCCTCGAATTTCTAAGATATTATCAGAAGTTAACTTTTGTTTTAATTTGCTTGTAAAATATTGTCCTAAATCATGAGCTTGTTCCCATAATTTGTTTTTAGTTAAAATTTCTAAAGTTTTAATCGCAGTAGAACAAGCTAATGGATTGCCACCAAAAGTAGAACCATGGCTTTTAGGTTTAAATAAATCAGCAAAAGGTTGTTTTATAATACAAGCTCCAATTGGGATCCCATTAGCAAGACCTTTAGCAATAGTTAATACATCTGGTTGGATATTATAATGTTGGTAACAAAACATTTTGCCAGTTCTACCTAAACCAGTTTGAATTTCATCTAAAATTAATAACCATTGATTTTTATAGCAAATTTCTCTGATTTTAATTAAAAAATCATGATCGGCAGGTCTAATTCCGCCTTCGCCTTGAATTGGTTCTAATAAAACAGCTACAATGTTTGATTTTGAAATATTATTATCGGATCCTAAATAGTTTAATTGTTCAATATTATTTAATTCTAAATTAATAAAAGAATTTAATAATGGTTCAAATCCTTGTTTAAATTCAGGATTATAACTTGCAGATAATGCGGCTATAGTTCTACCATGATAACCATTGTTTATCACGACAATTTTAGGATCTAGAATATTTCTAAAATTAGCAAATAGCCTAGTGAGTTTAATAGCAGTTTCAATAGCCTCTGCTCCAGAGTTAGTGAAAAACATTTTTATAGGTCGTGCTTTGTGGTTAATATTTAATTCGGTTAAATCTACTAGCATATTTGCTAATTCTGCTTGTTCTGGAATTTGTACTAAATTAGAAACATGCAGTAATTTGTTAGCTTGATTGGTAATTGTTTTGGTAATTTCAGGATGGGAATGTCCTAAAAGCGTAACTCCCATGCCGGCAATTAAATCTAAATATTGATTTCCGTTTGAATCTGTCAACCATACTCCATTACCTTTAATAAAGCTAATAGGTAACGGAGTATAAGAATTTAATAAATGATTTTGGGTATATTGATATTGCATTTTCTTATTTGAATTTTTAATATTTATAAATTTTATTTATGATAATCATATAAAAATTTTTTATTTATCATAATAATGTAAATTTTTTTCAACAAAGTCCCAATTTACAATATTCCAAAAAGCCTCGATATATTTAGCTCTGGCATTACGATAATCTATATAATAAGCATGTTCCCATACATCGCAAGTTAATAAAGGTTGTAAATCGTTAGCAATAGGAGTTTGTGCATTACTGGTCGTAATTATTTCAAGCTCCATATTATAAAAATCTTTACGCTTAATTAACCAAGCCCAACCAGAACCAAAGATGCTAAAAGCAGCTTGGCTGAATTTGTTTTTAAACTCTTCTAAGCTACCAAAAGTTTTCTCTATAGTAATTAAAAAAATATTTTTAGAATTACTTCCGCTTGTAGGTTGAGTAGGTAGATCTGTTTTATTAGGAGTTAAACAATTCCAATAAAAACTATGATTAAAAATTTGAGCTGCATTGTTGAAAATTGCTCCTCCTGCTGAAGAGGTTTGGATGATTTCTTCTAAAGATTTATCAGCATATTCAGTGTTTTGAATTAATTTGTTTAAATTATCCACATAAGTTTTATGGTGTTTACCATAATGATATTCTAAGGTTTCTTTAGAAATATGTGGAGCTAAAGCATCTAAATCATATGGTAATGGAGGTAATTTTATAGACATAATTTTTTCCTTAATTTTAAACCATTGCTAAATAAATTGAAACATATTTTTAATAACCAATCATTTTTTACAATACTATTGGTAATAAAAATAATCAATCTTAATTTAAATTTAGAAACTTTAATTTGTTTGGTTGCAGTAAAATTAGGATGATGATTAATATTGTTTAATGTAGCTATAGCAAGACCTATTGCCCATAAGCAAAATTTACGGATCCCAGTTTCTTGTTTAGGGATAATTAACACATAATCTAAAGCATTTTTTAAATATTTAAAATTAATATTAATTAATTTATTGATTCCGTTAATAAAAATTAATTTATTTGGATTATTTAACAATTGTCTAAAATCAGCATCATCAAACAAATCTTTAGGTAACCAACAAATTTCCCTGTAATAATCTTCCCAACGATCTTTTAAAATGTTGGTTATTTGTAGTCCTCTAGCAAAATCAATAGCTAACGATTGCAATTGTAATTTTTGATTATTAGTTAAATTTAAATGATCGCAAAATAGGGTAGTTAACATCTCGCCTACAACTCCTGCTACTGCATAACAGTATTCATTTAATTCAATTAGATTATTTAACCCATTTAATCCAGAAATTTGTTCAAATTCTGGCATTAAATTATTCATTTTAACAACACATTCCTTTATAGCTAAATATTGAGTATAAGGTAAATTTTTAGTAATTGTAAAAATTAAATTTGCATTAATGATTAACGTTTTTTCATCATTAGTAGTTATTTTAGATAATTTAGGTAATAAATTTGCAACAAAATTTGCTATATTTAATTGATTGTTAAATATAGCAATTATTTGTTGATGAGATGTGAATTTTTCTGTAATAGATAAATTAGTTTCATCTTCAATTGTATCGATAATTCTACACCACAAATAACAATTGCCTACAGGTAATATAAGATTTTCTGGAAGTTGAGGAATAGTTAAAGCAAAAGATCTAGATACTTTATTTAAAATATCTGATTGAAAATTAATTGCAGCTTTAAGATCTTTATTCATGCTTATTTATAATGCTCTAATGTGCTCTAATCTGCTCTAATGCCTAATGTGCTCTAATGCTCTAATGTGCTCTAATGCTCTAATATGCTCTAATGTCTAATATGCTCTAATGCTCTAATGTCTAATATGCTCTAATGCTCTAAATGAGAACCACCTTGTTGAGTAGCTTGAGCATCTCTCGCGGCAGCTCTAGCATGTCCTGCTGATTTAATATTTTCTTGTAACGATCTAGCTGCAGTAGTTGTTGCTCCTTCAATTGGAGCAATACCTTGTTTAGTTCCTTGTTCAACATATTGTTGAACTTCTTTAACTCCACTTACATCAGTTTGTTCTCCAGTTAAGCCAATCCAGCGTAAAATCTTATCTGGTAATTGATAAATTAGCGAATAACACTTATTAACTAAAGTTATAATAAATCCACTATATAAAATAATTATTACAATCCAAGAAAACATACTGGTACCTGATTGGGATTGTAAAGTAGATAAACTAAACTGAAATCCTAAGTTTACCATTTTAACCATAATTCCATATAATTTGGTGGACATTAATAAGCCAATAATCATTAGAGTTGGTTTTAAAAACATATTAGCTATGATCCCTAATGCGGGAGCTACTTTACCTAATTCATCTTGAGATGGAGCTATAAACCCTATTGCAACAATGGGGGCCGCTACAACCGATTCAATAACCAATAAAAACCAGCTTAAAGCAGTAATAATAAATATAATGTATGGCACCATAGGGGTGTAAATTGACATTGTGGCGCCAATTGTCCATATAATTCCTGAAAATATCAAGGTTATAGGTAACAATCCAATTAGAAAAGATTTATAATTTTGATTATCATTAAACATATCAGCAAGTTCTTTAGAGATTAAAGAACTTACTGTTATCCCTACCCAAAAAGATTCAGCGGTTTGCATTAATTTATTGCCGAAAATTGCTTGAGAAATAAGAGGGTCATGGCTAGAGTTGAAACACGTTTTAACTTCTTTGATTGCGATGTCATATAGATTAAAAAAAGACTCTATATATGTCTTAACTTGAGGATGTTTTTCAATAAGTAAATTTTTTATATTTTCTATATTATGGTGATTCGGATCTAAGTGTTGTTGCAATTCATCAGGTAGTTGCAATTCATCAGCCAGTTTTTGACGAATAATATTGCGTTGTTTTTCTGAAACTTTATTAATAGATTGGATTAATTGATCATTAATAATTAATTCTTTAATTGGTTTAAACAAATTATTTATATATTGTTGTTTTTTATCTAAAGCAATTACATATGGCTTTATTCCTAGTTCAGTAACACTTAAACCTAAAGCAGCTCGATCTAATTTTGCTGTATCAATTTTACTATTTGCAAACAGAGGTTGTTGTATGGTTTCTTGTGCTTGGGAAGAATTTAATAAATTATTTATAGGTGATTGACTAAGCAAATAATAATAAGAACCAGCGGTAATCCACCCAAATTGCTTGCCTTGATTAATTATAACATCTGAAATTGCTTGATTGTCTTTGTATGCATATATATTAATTGACTGTAGCATGTGTTGTTTAGTTAAACTAGCAATATTTTGCTGATATTCTTTAATTGGTCTATACAATAATCCTTGAATATTTAACGCTTCTGGCAAAATAATTTCTTTGTTGGGCTTTTTTTCCGCAGCATTAATAATTGTATTAACTAAGCTATTAATATGAGCTATTAATATTTCAATAGATTTTTGTTTAATATCGTATATTTTTCCTAAAATACTAACTTTTTGGTCTGGAGTTAAATTTATTTCTTCGTCATTTTGATTAGTTAATTCATTTGGATCTAAACTAGCTTGAATATTTAATTCTCCACAAATATTTGCTCTATCTATATGTGCTGCAGTTTCTGCATCATTGTTGAGACCAAAGATTATTTTATTAGATAATGTAAGATTGTCTATATTTAATTGACGATTTTCAGGTTTTATATAATAGCTTAATTTTAAATTATCATCTCTGATTTTATTATTTAAGATTTTTGTACAGGCTAATGAATTAAACAAGCTTTTAGCTAATTCTTGGCTTTGATTATTAATATTATTAAGACTTTCAATATTTAATTGTTCCTTTTGACTAATACTTATACCTTGAGATAAATTACTTAACACAAAATTCCAAGTAAAATCAGCAGCACCAACCCCATTTAATACGATCCACATAACAATTACTTGTAAACATGAATAACCTGTTCCTGGTAAAGGAGCCAACATTAATAATCCCATGGAAGAACGTAAAGGGATCCATACTGATGACCATTTTTTCCCCATTACTTGTCCTTCTTGGGCAGTATTAAGCGTAGAGATAATAGCAACATAAGCTAAAATCAATATAGCTATGCTTAATACTACAGTGTTAAAAATTTGAAAAAGATTTGCTAAAAAAGTATTAACTTGAATAGAGTCTTCAGTAATAAGTCTATTATTAATTTTATTTCCAAAGATTGCAGTTAAATATTCTATAGATTTATCCATGTTGCTAGGTTCGAATACGGTAGCTTTAGCAACTGTTGGCATACTAAGAAAGATTGTAAATAATATTAAAGTTAAACTTATATGTTTTTTATTGAAAAATTTTAATTTTTTGAAAATATCGTTAAGATTGTCCATGTCTTATTATATATAATAATTATATTTTTAATAT
>CAIKKE010000138.1 GCA_903827925.1 uncultured Francisellaceae bacterium | reverse complement strand
TTAAGTTAAACATATGATTGTTATTTATTAAAATAATTTACTATAAACTTTTAGATCTATTTTAATGTGATAATGTTAGATTGTTGCTAGGTTTCATGATTTGAGGGTGATTAAAGTCATATAATCATGGTAGTTTTATCACTAATTTCAGCTTTTTTCATTATATAATAAAGAGTGTTATCTAAATAAACCAGCAGATGTTCTTGATCTGTTTCAGTTGAAATTTTTAAAATTAACTCTTTTAATTGAGTTGTTAATAATAAAAAATCTCTATCATATATGTGTTTTTGTACTAATTCTAATAAACCAGATAACTTGTGAGTTTTAATTTCTTCATCAGAGAAATTATTAGTATCAATTAAATGAATTGGACGTAGAAAAAAATCCCTAGCTAAATCTTTATTAACAAATAATTCAAAAAAATCTATTGGTTCTGGGTATGGAGTTTTCTTTCCGTGATAATATAATAATGGAAATACCAATGGTAAATATTTACTTTTAGGGTTTTGTTTTAAATGATTATCAATAATTGCTAATTGATATTTTATAAACCTAAAAGCTATAAAGTGTTTTGCAGTAGATTGATGTTCTACAGCTAGATAAATATATCCTTGCTGTTCTTCTTCTACTTTAACTTTAACTTTATAAACAATGTCATTTATAGATTCTTTTAAATTTTTTTCAATGTAAGTTTCTTTGCAAATTTCTAAACTATTCAAATCCATTTTAGACAAGATACCTCGCGGCAAGTGTACTTCAAAAAAATCTTTGGCAATTTGTACATCAGACAAACTTTGTCTAAAAAATCGATCATGTGGATTATATATTTTATTCATTTTACTACCTGTATTAAAAAAGTTATTATACTACTTTATACTGAACTTTAATTTGTTTTTATAGTTAAAAAAATAACATTATAAAAACCTTAATATACAGTTTTATACTTAACACATAAAAATATAAAACTCTTTTTGTTCTTAAAATGAATTTTTTTGAACACCATAATAATGGTTTTCAAACTTTCCTAAAATATTAAATAAAAATTTTTTCATATTATATATAATAATTGTTGTTCATCAAAAAAAACAAAAAAAAAAGAAAGGTATTATTGATTATGCACACCTAACGCACCTAGGCGCCCCGTTCAAGATTCTTGCAAAATTCTTAATAAAGATGCTTTTCAAGCTTGTAGATCCCAAAATACATCTCTCAATAAAATGATATCCCAAATCATCACAATTATATACTAATTTATCACACAATATATGAAAACCTGCCACACTATAATTTGTTGTTTTATACAGCTTTTTTGCAAGATGTTTTATAGCTTTGATGTATTTTGGAATATTTTTGAGATGTTTTGAAATTTTTTTGGGATCTTTTGAAATATTTTTGTGATATCTCGAAATATGTTTTTTATAGCTTGAGGTATGATTTTTTAATAATCTCATATAAATTTATCTCTATTTAATGCTTGTTTTTCACAGTAGATACTTTAACGTTCTCAGATCCTGAAAATAATTTTAACAGTGTATTTTTAGCCTCATCTAAAGCTTTATTTATAATTTTTTCAGGATCATTAACTGTATTATTAATTAATACTTCTAACAATTTATAAGTTTTTACCTGATGTTCGATACCAATTTTCTGAGTTGAGTGAAGTTCTCGATCACTACCAGGCAACTCTTCTAAAGCTACTTGTTCAATCAGTTTTCTAATTAATGTTGCAATCTTTAACTGTAATCTATTTGCTTCTTGATTTAACCATGTATACAACTCTTGTTCCAAGTTAACACAAAATTGTTGCACTTTTGTTTTATTAACATTAAGGTTTAATCCTGCTAACATGTCTTCTGTCGCTGTAAATGCTTTATTACTTAACTCCACTCCTTTGTCTCCCGTTCCTAAAATAAAACCTTCTAACAATTTAGCTGCGTAAATATTATAACCAATTTCAGAGCGATACTGTTGAGTAGGAATAAATTCTTTATTTTTAATATGATTAATTACGATTTGACCTTGTTTCATTTTTTCATACAACATATTTCTAATAAATTCCGAAATAGTAAAACGATTTCTTTGACTACTATAGTTGATCCAGTTAGCAATGCAATTATCAAACCTAATAGTAATTGTTTTCATAAACTGATCTCCTTAGATCTTTGTTGTATTCTAATTGTTGATAACTGTTGTAATTCTTTAGTTTTATTGGTGTTTTCAAGTGCTTTGGCGATTCCTTCTAATGTTTTTGGTTCTGCTTGTTGTAATGATCTCTCTATAGACGTAACGCCTAGTTTTTTTAAAACATCATTAAAATCAATCTTAGCCTCACCTTTAATCTTTTCTGGTTCAGAAATAGCAACCTTAATTCCTTGTTCTAAATAAAACTTTGCTGCTTTAAGTAACACTGTATTAGAAGCTGCATTAACGCTATTATGATCTGCACATAAAATAATTTTTTGTGTATTAACTGGTAATGGTACATTTTTAATGTTTGATAACGATAACGCAGCAACTACTGTTCCTAATGGTTTTGCTTGTGCAACACTTAACGCCGTCTCAATTCCTTCAGCAATATACAACACTCCTCGTCCTGACAAATTAGATTGCTTAACAATAGCTGCTGTTAGCTCTATTCTGCCTAAATTATCTTTGACTGTTGCTAACTTCTCTTTACCGCTAAAGTCCATATAAGTATCATTTAGTTTATCGCCATATTTATTCAAAAAAATTCGAACTATTCCTTGAATTTTTCCATCTGCATTTTTAAGTGGAACTAATAATGCTGGCTTCATGCGGCCTAAATCTGGATGTTTTAATCTAGCACAAAATCTAAAATCACTTGGAATTTCACCAATAATCCCCCTAAAATCTCTTAAATATTTTTCCGCTAGCGTACCATTTATGCTAATTCCATGATCATAAATTTTTAGGGCATAGCTAATTTTTCTTAGATCTAATTTTGATGTTTTTGGTTGTTCAATATTAGCTTTTAATAGATCTGTTTCTTTAGCAAATAATTTATTTAGATCCTCAACATTTTTGAAATTTGATTTATTAGTTAAAGTCGCTTCTTCCGCTAGACCAGTGATATTTTGGGTCATTGCTGATACTTTTTCTTTTACCTCATCTCGGTTTGGAGCTAAATATTCCAAGGCACTTCGACTACCAGTTATTCTTTGCTGTAATGTATGTTGATAGCTTTCTAGGTGATCTACCAAAATAATTACTTGATCTCCTCGAGTCACACTAACTAAAAATTCACTAACTGAAGTTAATTTAGGAATAGCTGATGTTTTTCTGCTAGTTGGATTGGGGTAACTATACCAAATTGCTTGTGTAGGGCTGTAATAACCATCTGTTGGCGATTTTTTTAAATCAAGCATAGAAGTGTTGTTATTACGATCTTGTACCTTAGCCATATAATCTTGACTAATATCAACGACCTTAACCCATTTAGATTTAATAACGTCTGATGATTCAACGTCTTCTCTTTTAGTCATAATTACATCACCAACTTTAATATTTTTAGTAATAACTTCTAGCCCATAACCACCTCTAGCTAATGCAATAGTTACTGGACGCTCTGCTCCTTGTGCCATAAATGCTGTAGCGGCATAAGCATAATCCCAATGTTGATTGGCTAATTCATTTAAATTTAACGATATTTCTTTACCATGCTGTAACTTAATTTTTACCTTATCATCATGGTTAATAGCTACAATCACTGCTGTTTCTCCATTATAAATCTCAACAAGATTATTATTTTTTAGCCAACGGATCTGATCATGCTGCATTAAATTACGTTCTTCTTGCTGATAAACTGTAACTATTCCTGGATGGAGTTCCGGTGACCACTTAATTTGTTTACCATTGATAGCTTCTAATATTAGTTCTCTTTGTTCTAGATTTTTACTTTTAATTTGATAATATTGTTCTTTATTAATTTGATTGATTAAGTTAGACGGAACTTGACTAAAACAAACCCAAGAATATTCTTTAAAATAATAAATATTTTGCTGTTCAGCTGTAGTTAACTTAACTTGGTTTAAATTATAACAATTAATTGAGATGCCAGTTAAGGTACCATTAGCTTTTAAGCCTGCTCTGATCTCATTATTAACTATTTTACGATCAGCATGTTCCGGAGTAATTAATATAGTATTAACTTGTTCTTCTCTAGTTTTTTGTAAATATAATTGCACCATTTTGCCTAATCGTTCTTTATGATCTGGGATCTCAATTAGAAAATGTTCTAATCGCTGTAATGCTTCAACAATTTGTTCGTTATAAATGTTTTTCATTACAGTTAAAGCTCTTTCCGACTTAAAACGTACATTTTCTGTCATAGAAACTGAGCACATCTTAGAACCAAGCATTAAATAAAAAATCCTACCAGCATCCACCGAATTTAATTGCCGATAATCTCCCATAACGATCAAACGAACATTTAATTGTTCCATTTTGCTCAGCACCGCTAACATTTCTTGGCTAGAAATAAATGATGCTTCATCTAATACGTATAATTTATTACCACCATATTCTAGTTGCGCTAAAGTTGCATCGGTAGTTAATAACTTTTCACTATTAATTAAAAAGCTACTAACGGTAGAACTTCTAATCCCTGATTGTAGTAATGACTCTTCACTATTTAAATCTTTACTACCAGATTGTAATTGCACCCGAGCACTACTAGTTACCGTAAGACCTATTATTTCAAAATTAGCTTTAATACATAATTTATTTAATTCTCGTAACATTGTAGTCTTACCGCTACCAGCCACCCCTTGTACGCCAATCACTCGATCATTGGTAGTTAATATTAACTCTATAGCCTGCTGTTGCCCATGTGTTAATTTCTGATTTATAGTAAGCTTGCTCGGTTCCATAATTTTAGCAACCGTATTCTGTCCTTGCTGTATTAAATCTAAACAAGTTTGTTCTAAATTAACAGTATCTTTGGTCGTCACTAATTGATCAGTAACATTAATTAATGGTTGTTGTAGCGCTAATTTTAATTGTTTATCTAATACTTCTTGAGGAACGGTAATTCCTAAACTAAATAACTCTAATTTTAGATCTTTTAAAGAAAATACTGCATTACGTTGTTGGTATTTATGTATAACCCAATGCAATAATTGATCAGCAGTATTAGTTTGCCAATCGGATTTATTAAAATTATTATTTAAATCAATCTCATGATTTAATCTGGGATAACTAATTAATGCTGATCTATTATCCACATTAACTTGTTGGCATAAATTGTATTGTTTAACTCCATGTTGCAATAAAGCATTGATAGCTGTTTGCGGATTTTTTAAATTGTTAGCCCAAATGATTCTTGCTCCAAATTGCTTGGCATATTTTTGTAAACCATTAACTTGCTCAGCAGAAATATTACTAGCTAAATCTAAGATCCAAATTTGTTTTGCATATGATTGTTTACTAACGATAAATTGCTTAATTTTGTCAGCACGTTTTTCACAACAGTTTAAAAACCAATTGATAGTTTTACTACTCTCTATACCTAATTCGTGTTTAAAAGTTTTTATTCTATTAAAATCTTGAGTAAGACCAATAGGATAAAAACCAAATCTATAAGCTAAAGTTAAGAATGGGACTAAAGTATTAGCATAATTAATAGTATTAGTAGTTGTTATTACTGATTGTCGATCAGTATTGGTTAATAATGCTATTAATGTTTTCTTTAAATTAAGATCATTACTTGCAGTTAAATATTTAGCCGCTAGTTTACTAAACATTGGTAAAATCTTGTTGCGATCTTGTCGCATATTAATTATATTTAAAATTTCCAAATCGCGAGCAGCTTGAGTGGTACATAAATTTGAGCCTAAATATAATAATTGACCAGTATTAAATTGTTCTGCTAATGCTTTTTCTAACAACATTGGTGAATAATTAGTAATACTTAAACCACTAGCTACTTTTTTAAGTTCGGAAATATTAAAAGCCGAATGCCATTTACTTAATTCATTAACCGCCTTAGTTATAGATTGATGTACTAAATGATAAGGATTAGGCGGTGTAACTGAACCACGCTCTAATGCTTTAGTACTATATTCTTGTAACCACTCCATACTAGAACCACATTGTTGTAATTCTATATTCCAAGCTAAAGCTAAATGTTCTAGATCTATATTTTTTTTAGCATTACGAGTATTAAAATTAGCAACTTGTGCCGCTTTAGCGCCAGTTAAACTTTTCTGTTCTAATTCTTTAGTAATTTGCTCACGACGTTTAGAAAATTGCTTAATCAATTCTTCTGAAAATCCTTTAAGCTCAAACAACCCTTGCTCTGATGTTTGTACAATTTCAAAACCAGCTTTCATTAATTCTTGTGCTAATTTACCACGATAAATTACTCCCAATAACATTTTGTTGGAATATACTTCATCAAAATACAATGATCGCCATTTTTGATCAGCACGTAATGTTGCATTCATCACTACACAGTGTGTATGTAAATTAGGATCTAGGGCGCGAGAGTCAGTGTGCTCAAATTTAGTAATTAATAAATTATTGGTTTTTTCTATAGTAACTACGTCTTTATTTTTTACTCTGGTTTCCGCATAATTTTGCTCTATATAATTAAGCACACCGTCAACTGCTACTCTATGCGCCTGTAATACTCGTTCATCTTTACCAACAACTGCTAAAATAGATACTGATTTAGGCGCTGAAAACGTTAAATCATAGCCCGGACGATGAGTTTTTTTAGTCAATTCCATCTTAATGTCATCAGTTAATTTGCCCTCTAATTTTGCTGTAAAATCTGCTAAATTAACCATATTTGTTAAATTTAATAGTTTAGCACCTGTACCAAACCAAATACCTATAGGCTGTTCACCTTCTTTAGCATAATAATTATCTTGTTGATAATAATTGGCAACTTTTGCTACTGATTTTAAAGTATATATGCTTAACATTAGTAATAACCTATTAACTTCATAATTATTTAATTGCTATTTAACAATTGTGCTCCTTCAACTAATTGAGCGAGATGATCAATTTTTTTAAACTTTTCAAGCCAACAATCTAAATCTTCTATTAAATATCTTACTGAGCGTCCTATCTTAATAAATTGCGGATGAGGTATACGATCAAAACGATCACCAGTAATCCTGCCATGTCGTAACCAAGATATACTCATACCTATATATGCACTTGCTTCCTTATCTGTTAAGACTCTTTTAATTCTATTAAGATCTAAATTAGAAATTAATTTCATATCAATATTCCCCATAATCCCACCATATTTTACCTTGAATTTTTTTTAAATATCATTAACAAAGCATTTACAAATAGTTTTTATATAATTAATTTTAAATTGGGTTACTTTATGCCTCTTATAAACTAACATAAGCACTTCTATACAATAGAATATTACAATAGATTTTGTATATTCCTTAAAACAGTTACTTAAAACCAGTTATAGATTGGTTGTAATGTAATCTCCAAACCAGCGTAAGCTATTTATTAATAAATAATTGGGTTAATAAGGATCCAAGCTGGCATGAGTTTTTACAGCCAAGCTTAAGCCTTATGTTTTTTCTATAGATTTCAACTGTATGCATTGAAATCTCCAGCTTGGTTGCTATTGCTTTACTCGACATGCCATTAAGTAAACATGCTCCAATTTCTTTTTCTCTAGGGGTTAAATTATAATATAACATTTGTTGTTTCATAATAGTGGCTCTTTAATTAATATGATTAAAAGTTTTTCTCTAACACTATCACTATAATTCTAAATCATATTCCTATGGGAATTACTTCTGTTAGAACAACTGCAAACAATGTTTTTTTTAAGCGTCAACTAAAGCTCAATTCAAAAATCCATATATTAGATGAAAATTACAAAGAAAATTAATATTTGCATCTATTAAAATCTCTAAAGTTTTCCTAGAATACTGCTTAGTAAATTAAATAGATTTGACTTAAAAACAATCAAAAACTCTAATTAATAACAAAAATCTATTATTAATTAGTAGCATATGCTACCAATTAATTAGCAAATCAAAAAAAATTATAAATTTATTTAACAAAAAAATAAATTTTTGAATAAATTATTTATTAATCAATAATTGAGTTAATAAGAATCCTATAAAAATTTATTATTATTGATTTATGAAAATTTTTTATGTAATCTTTAAGTACAGAACAGGTGGGGACGCCGATGACTGTGGAGGTGTTTTAAAGTAGGGGCCTCATTGCCGGCCCCTCTTGCAGCTAACGCTGCAATTCACCCCGCTAGGATATTTGTAGGAGATATTTTAAAATAAAGTTAAACAGTATAATTTTTATAGTATTTATATGGATGATTTAAATTGTTGGCAATCAAAGTTTGAATTTTGCCCTTATTCTGATAAGTTAATAAGTAAGATTATATTGCTTAATAAACAAACAGATAATAAGGTAGATTTAAATGAAGTAAAAAAAGCTATATATTATGCAAAAAAATATCATGCTGAACAAAAAAGAAATTCTGGAGAACCATACTACACACACCCCATTATTGTTGCCACAATGGTTGTGAATTTTTGTTTTAAGACAGATATTTTAGTTACGAGTATTTTGCACGACCTTTTGGAAGATACTAATATAAAAAAAGAACAGATTAAATATATATTTAGCTCTAAAATAGCAGAAAACGTTGAAAATTTAACCAGAATTAAACCTGATGGAAAAATAACTTCTTCTAAAATAGTAGAATTACTATGGATTCAAAATAAACATGAACTTTTGCTAATAAAGTTTTTTGATAGGATACATAACATGCAAACATTAGAAGCAAAATCTTTGGAAAAGCAAGAAAAAATCACTTTAGAAACTTTGAGGTATTTTTTACCCCTAGTAGCTTTCTATTCTTTGTTCGATTTAGAAAAAGAATTTGGTGATTTATGTTATAAAATAAGATCTAAACATTTTGAACCGGAACACATAACTCATCATTTTGATTTGGAAGAAAATTACCAGATTCTTTCTCAAGTTTCTCAAAATATAAAATAGCCCACATATAGCCTATAGCCACTGGTAATATCATTACTGTTACTCCCCAATAATTAAAGCGTTCAATCATATAAACTATGCTGAAAGAAGACACTATATAACCAAATATATGTGAAAAAGCGAAAGATAAACTAATACAAGTAAATCTTTTAAATACTGGAACATGCATAAATTTAATAGGAGATATCAAAAAACTGGTTTCTGTGGTTACTATTAAAAATCTCATTAGCAATAAATTATCTGGATTATTATCATAATACATTAAAGTAGGAGTAACTATAACAATAAAAATAAAAGAATATAACAATTTTTTAGCTATTTTCAATGGGTGATTTTTATAATTTAAATATACCACAAAAATCATAAATAATAATTTAACTATAGAAATCATAAAATTTTCTTTAATTACTTCTGTTGCAGTAAATCCAAAAGATGTCTTCAAAATAGTTCCACAATAGATATAAGAGAAATATGAAGATATTGGCCACATCAAATCACATAATATTAATGCTAATATAGTTTTAAATTTAATATTTTCTTTCATATAGGAATTATCATTTAGTACATTTACATTAGCCCTGGATTTATCGGTAATATTTTTTATCCTTCGTTTAGCGTCAGCAAATTCTGGAGTTTCTCTTAATCCTGTTCTTGCAAAAGAACCTATTACTGCAATTATTGCTCCAAATAAAAAGGCAAAACGCCAATTAACTTCCAAAGCAGTTACAAGATAAGCTATAAATAATGCAAATGTAGTTCCTAAACTAGTACAAATTGCCATTAAAGATACGGCTAAATAACGAGCTGGTGGTTTCATTATTTCCGCTATATATAGTTGCGCCCCAGTTAGCTCTCCCATTGAAGCTAATCCTTGCAGAGCCCTACATATTGTAACTATCCAAGCTGCCGCTATCCCTATTTTTGCATAAGTTGGTAATATGGCCATTACAAAGCAAGCAAGAGCCATTATAAATGTAGTTATTACTACAGTAATTTTACGTCCAAAATGATCTCCAATATAACCAAATATCATAGCTCCTAATGGACGTAACATATAACTAGAACAAAAAGCTAATGCCGAAATTAAAAGCGCAGTATGTGGATCTGTTTTGGGAAAAAAGATATCATTTAAAAGTACTGCCATATGCACATACAGCATTAAGTCAAAATATTCTAAAAAAGTTCCCAATGATAATAATGCAACTGCTTCCTTTTTCTCTTTAGGCAGTAAAGAAAAAATTTCTATATCATTTTTCATGCACACCTCAATTTTAGCTGCAGTCATAACAGTTAGAATCACACCAAGGAATTTTCATGTTCAAATAAATTGTTAATAATTTTTTTACTTAATAGGTTAATATAATATTTGTATTCATAATATGTTAGACTGTTTTATAATTAAATTTTTCTTATAATTATCTAATTTATAATATTTAGCGCAGCTCGCTTTAAATATTAATTTTCATTTTATGCTATCATTAAGACATAAAAAGGGCAAGATTTTATGGGTTGGATGCTTTAAAAGCAAAATGACATCAAATTATGTAGTTTTATAAGCAGGAATATACTCTGCTAATTTAGCTACAGCATCTGCTTTATGTTCTGGCGCTAAATGAGCATACCTCAAAGTAACCGCAAGATCTGAATGCCCTAGTAATTCTCTAACCGTATTTAAATCAACTCCTGCCATAACAAGCTTTGATGCAAAATGATGCCTTAAATCATGCCACCTAAAATTGGTTATGTTTGATTTTTTTAATACCTTACCCCATGATTTGCGAACATTATTTATTTGATTACCTTCTTTATTTGGAAAAACTAGTTCACAATGTAAACACTCTTTCTTCCAATAAGTTAATGCATATAAGGCTTCTCTATTTAAAGGAACATGTCTGGTTTTACCACTTTTTGCCTTATCACCAACAACTGTGATAATTGCTTTATCCAGCTCTACATTATCCCAACGTAAACTAAATAACTCCCCTTGTCGCAAACCAGTGTGCATAGAAACTAATACCATAGGGGTTAGGTAATCACAAAATCCATCTTCATTTAAAGTTGGTAGCAGTTCATAACCACGAACAGATCTCCAATAATTACCAGATCTTCTTTTCGATATATTATTCTTGTCTCTTTCCTTTAGGGCGGTTAATAATCTTTTTTCTTCATCTAAACTTAGATAACGTACCTTTATCATATTATCTGTCTTAATAGGTTTTAATTTTGCTAATGGGTTGCTCTTTAACCAATCCCAGACAATTGCCTTAGATAGAACTGCTTTTATAGCAGTAACATTGCGATTTATTGTTGTTGCCGCTGTACCTTGTTTCAATTTTTCAACTCGCCATTTTTCAATTAATAAAGGTGAGATTTCTTCAATAGGTAATTTCATTAAATGAGAAAAATTAAATCGTAATATCCTCATAGTTGCTAACCCAGTTTTACGTTCCACTTTTACCCATGGAGCATAGTGAAGCTCAATAAATTTCTCTAATGTACGTATATTGGCTTTGTCTTTTTCAATGTATGCTATCTTTTTTTCTTCTTGTATATCATGCCCTAATAAAGCCTTACCAGAAAATTGTCTAGCTAAATCTCTTGCTTGGGTTAGAGTAATTGCACCATGACGACCTAACTTATAGCGTTTTTTGGTACCATTAGTAGTACGATAAACTAAATAATACGTTAATATTCCACTAGGCTGAACTCTTAAAATAAATCCATTTATCTCAGAGTCTATAACTTCATATGGATCTTGTTGCTTAGCAATAGTTTTAATAAAATTTTCAGTCAATTTTGTTTTCATTGTTGTCACTGTCAAATAAAAAAAATAGAATACCATAAGTCCACAGTAAGTCCAACAGAAGAGCAAAACCATGCTATTTCAATGCAACACAGTACACAAAGAATCAATTAAAAACTTGCAAAACCCCTGATAAATTAAGGGATTTCTTATGCAAGCTGTTGCATTAAGATGCAAAGAGAACTACACTGAAAACCCACTCCTAAGGGACAGGTCAGAGGTTCAAATCCTCTCCGGGGCATTGATAAAATCAAGATTTTTATTGTAAAACTATGTTTTTCTCCAATTGATTACTTTCCGGGGACAACCATGGGGACAACCAAAAAAAATTTACGTTATTAATTAAATTATGAAAATTAACATCCATCAATCACATAGAAATTTTATTATAAATTTATATATAATTAATAATATGTTATATTATTAAAACAATTTCTTTATTATAACTAATATTTAATGATAAATTAGAGCATAACTATTAAAATTAAGTACTTTATAAGGACTTAATTTTGTTCGACCAATAGAAGTTAAAAAATTTTTAGTAATATGAAGTTTTTATGTTTAAACAAGAAGTTTAAATAGTTAAATTTTTATAAAATATTTTAGCCAGGTAAATTTATGAATGATCTATTTTGTTGGGAATTAAAATTTGAATCTTGCAATTATTCAGAATCACTACTTAATGAAATTAGTCTTCAAAACAAAACATCAAATCATAAAGTAGATATTTTACAAATCAAAAAAGCTATATATTATGCTAAAAAATATCATGGCTCTCAAAAAAGATTATCTGGCGAACCATATTATAGTCACCCACTAGCTGTTGCTGAATTAGTTACGCCATATTGTTTTAAAACCGATATTTTAGTTACTGCTATATTACACGACACCTTAGAGGATACAGACTTAAAAAAAGATATGATTGAAGATATTTTTGATGCCAATATAGCAAACAAGGTTGAAGATTTAACTAGGATAAAATCTGCTGATTTAAAAATAACTTCAGCAGAAATAATTAAAATACTTTGGACTAAAAAAAAAGAAGATCTTTTAATTGTTAAGTTATGCGATAGGCTACATAATATGCAAACTCTAGGAATTAAAAATCAATTTAAAATTTTTAAAACTTCTAAAGAAACTTTAGCCTTTTTAAGCCTAAGCATATTTTTAGCCAATAAGTTGCCTAAGATAACAGAGATAGAAAAAGAGCTTGTTGATCTGATCTATAAATATTTATCTCCTCAAAAATCTCCAACAAAACAATGTGAAATACAATTTAAGGATAGTTTCCAACTTTTTTTTCCAAATATTCAAAATGACAAACCCCAAAATAACATAATACAGTTACTGGAAGAGCAATAATTAAAAATCCATAGTGGTCAAAGTATTTTGTTAAAAATACAATACTGAAAGAAGTAACAACATATATTAAAGCTCGAGATAAAGCATACAGAAAACAGCTATAAGTAAAACGTTTAAATATGGGTAAATGTTTATAAAAAATTGGAGCAGCAGGAGGTATAGCCCCCGCGAATGAAACAATAAGGATCTGTATTAAAAGCAAATGTGATGCACTAGTTATATTTTGCAATAAAAATGGACAAAATAATATAAAAATTAAAAACAATGTTAATCTAGTTTTAATTATTTTTAATGGATAAATTTTATAACTCAAGATAGTTACTAATAATGTAGACACTAACTGTATTAATGAAAGAATAAAATTATGTTGAATAATTTCTTCAGAGCTGTAATGAAAAGTGTTTTTCAAAATATTACCACAATACATATAAACAAAATAAAAACATATTGGCCATTCACAATATAGAGAAAATAAAAATAAAAGCATTTTATTACTAGCTTTTTGATTAACAATTGGATCATTTTCTAATGTTTTCAGTTCTATGTTCAATTCATTGTAAGATTTTTTAAGTCTGTATTTGGCATCAGCAAATTCAGGAGTTTCTCTTAGTGCTGTTCTTGCTATAGCGCCAACTATTGCTATTATTGCTCCAATCCAAAATGCAACTCGCCACCCTAAACCACACTTTAATACAGTTGAAGCAATACCTAAAGCAGCTACCGCGCCCAACACAGAGGCAACCGCAACACTTGCTACTATAGGATATTGCAATGGTGGTTTGGTAGTTTCTGTCAAATAAAGTTCCGCTCCTATTAATTCACCCATCGATGACATTCCTTGTACAATGCGACATATAGTGATTGCCCAAGAAGCTATGATTCCAATTTGACTATAAGTAGGAAGATTAGCCATAATAACACAAGAAACAGCCATCATGGTTGTTGTTATAACTACAGTAGATTTACGACTTATTTGATCACCTATCCATCCAAAAATTAATGCTCCTATTGGTCTAAAAATAAATGTTGAACAAAATGCAAATGCCTGCAAGAGAGATGCCGTGTGGGGATCTGTTTTAGGAAAGAAAAGCTCATTCAAAAGCGTTGCCATATGAACATAAATCATGAGGTCAAAATACTCTAAAAAAGTCCCCACTGATAATAATCCTATAGATTCTTTTTGATTTTTAGTTAATGAAGAAAAAGTTTGAATATTTTGATTTTCGGTTAGCGACGAACATGTACCTATATCTCTTGTCAATTTCAATACTCCTATGTAATAGCCTAAAGAAAAAAATTAATGCCTAACGTCTTTTAATCTATTTATTTCTTCTATAGACACTCCAGTAATTAATGAAACATAAAATACTGGAAGTCCAATAAATACCATTTCTTCAGCCAAAGAGCTTGCAAGAATTTCAGGATTTTCAGCTAAAAAAGTAGTAATTTTATCTTTTTCCACTTCAATCATACTCTTTATAAAGTTTGTTTTTTCAGAATAATTCACATGATCTTTCAGTATGTTTTTCATCTTGTAATTTCTCATAGCTTAACCAATTAAATTCTTTTTCTAAAATGGAAAAACGTATTTTTTCTAAATTCTCATCAACAAATATAACTGTTTTTGGATAATAATTATATCTTTTAAATATAGGCTATAGTGGGTATTCTATATGATTTTAAATGTTCGAAGATATCAATTATGTTAAGTTCCACTAAAACCTGTTTAGTATTTAATAAGATGCTGCTTTTCAATAATTCAATTTCTTGTGGTTTTATTCGATTTAAAATTGATTGTAGCAACTGATTTCTAAAAGGGTGTCTTAAATCATCTTCACTACTTGGAGTTATTAAAACATCATCAACGTCAAAAATTACTAAAATATTCTTTTGATGATTTGTTAAATTAAGCAAATCTAATACTGAAAACAAATTGTAAATTTCTTTAACAATACTATTTTTTTCTTTAGGCTGTGTAATTTTAACTAAAGTATTTTTATCTTTTATAAAAAAAATTCTTCTAAGTTTAGTTTTTGTTTCTGTTAATAATTTTGTCATCTCAAATACCAACTAAATATTTTATTTTTTAAATTTTAGTAAAACATATAAAGATTGATATAATATAAGATTTATTCTTTCATAATTTTTATCAAGTTAAGCTCGCCTACGGCTCGCAACTCTTCCATTAGTTAGTAATTCTTTATAATTGTTTTCTAAGCTCTATGCTGCCACATTCAGCACAACAACCAACATAGTTATACCCATGTCCAGGTTTTATAGTATCAAGAATCTGCCAAAAATGCCGATTAATTCCTTCATCTTGATTAATTAACAACATTTTTTTGATCTTTTCTATAGATACTTTCTTTTCAAAGGATATTTTATCTAAAATTTCTACAACTAATTCTTCGGTGTCTAAATGATCGTGATATATCTCAAAGAGAAATTTATTTTTTGAGGATTTAACAAAATTCAATTTTTCTAATAAAAGTTTAGACAGCATCATTTACCACGCATATAAGTCAAATTCATTCAAATTAATTTAGTTGTATTTACAATCGGGTTCCACTTTGTTAATCTAATTTTGTAACAAAAAAACAAAAGAGAAACCCTTATTCAGTACTTTAGCAGTAAACGATTTAGTGTAAAAGCAATTTTTATCGATAATGATAATTGGAAGAACTTTTTTATTAAAAATGCCCATAGAATCAGAAATTCAATTATTATTAATGTAGCAAAATTACTACTTTGTCATTCTCTGTTATCTGGATACAAATTATTTCAATGCCCTTGTGGTGAAACTAAAAAAATCCCCTTTTCTTGCCACAGTAAATCTTGCTCCTCTTGTGGTAAAAAAGCTA
>CAIKKE010000137.1 GCA_903827925.1 uncultured Francisellaceae bacterium | reverse complement strand
CCTGCATTTTCCTGTGTCTACGCTTAACCAGTGCTGTTACCAGCACTAGCCCAAGACTCAGTACAGAATATGTTCGGTCAACATTTTCCTGATCGCACTTTCAGCGATTAGTCGTGGTGCACCTCGTGGCGCACTAAAAATTTGAGCTACAAATTCCTGGTGTTCCTCGTTAGATATTAACTTCCATTGATTTACATCAAATTCCGGAAAAAAAACATTGCCATAATAATTATGCTTGATTATCGATAAATATAATTGATCTGCTAATGGTAGAAATTGTAGGTATATTTCACGACCACCTATTATTAAAATTTCTTGTTGATCCATAATCAATTTATTATTTAAATAAAATTCTTTAGCTTTAGTTAAACCATCTTGAACATTAGTTGCAAATGCCAAATTATTATACTGATGATTTTCATTTTGATGATCTATAATTTCTATGAATTTACTTGTTTTTCTAGTTAACACTATGTTATATCTGTTTGGCAATGGTTGTTGCTTCAAAGAAACAAACGTATTACCCCCCATAATTATTGCCTTATTTAAAGTAATTTTACGAAAATACTGTAATTCTTCTTTAATCCTCCAAGGTAATTTATTATCTAAACCTATGACTCTATTTTTAGTCATTGCAGCAATAATTATAATCTTCATGTAATTCTAACTTTAAACTGCTATTGGCGCTTTAATGATTGGATGATAATTATAATTAATCAAACAAAAATCTTCATACTGAAAATCGAAAATTGATTTTCTATCTGAATTAATTAATATCTTAGGTAATGTATATGGTTTTCTGGTGATTTGTAACTTTGATTGTTCTAAATGATTCATATATAAATGAGCATCTCCCAAGGTATGAATAAATTCCCAAGGTTGTAAATTAGTTACTTTTGCAATCATCATTAACAATAGTGAATAGGAAGCAATATTAAAAGGAACTCCTAAAAACACATCTGCGCTACGCTGATATAATTGACAAGATAATTTGTTCCCTATCACATAAAACTGAAAAAGTGTATGACAAGGAGGGATTGCCATTTTATCTAATTCCCCTACATTCCAGGCACTTACAATTAATCTACGAGAAGAAGGATTGTTTTTGATTTCACTAACCACGTTAGTAATTTGATCTATAATCTTACAATCTCCAGCTTGCCAACTACGCCATTGCTTACCATAAATAGGACCAAGATCACCATTTAGATCTGCCCATTCATCCCAAATAGTTACTCCATTTTCTTTTAAATAATGAATATTAGTATTTCCAGAAATAAACCAAAGTAACTCATATATTATTGATTTCAAATGACATTTTTTAGTGGTGATTAATGGAAATCCTTCTGTTAAATTAAATCTTAACTGATATCCAAATATACTTAAAGTACCTATATTAGTTCTATCAAGTTTTTGTACTCCTTGACTTAAAATATGCTTTAATAAATCAATGTATTGCTGCATTATGTTCCTTAATAATTAAATTTCCAACTCTTAACCATAATAAAAAACCACCAATTAATAACATTGGTATAGATAAAATTTGCCCCATAGTTAACCCTTTAATTAAGCCCAATTCTATATCTGGTTCACGATAATTTTCAACCAAGATCCTAAAAATAGCATACAAAATTAAAAACCACGCAGATTTATTGTTAAAAACATTTTTAAATATTTTATTTAATCTAATAGAAAAATAATAACTTTTATTAAAAATTTTTAGATTAAATATAAAATTTAAAATTATAAATAATAACACCCCTTCTAATAAAAATTCATAAATCTGTGAAGGGTGACGAGGCAGATCATCTACATAAGGAAAAATCATTCCCCAAGAAACTGTAGTTACTCTCCCCCATAATTCACCATTAATAAAATTACCTATTCTACCAAAAGCAATTCCTAATGGAATAATTGGAGCAATAAAATCAGCAATTTCCCAAAAATTTTGTTTTTTTAACTTATGATAGCAATACATAGCAATAATTACCCCTAATAATCCTCCATGAAAAGATCTACCTGGCAACCAAAACTTTAGCATTGTTAAAGGATCTGAAAAAACTTCACTCGACATATAAAATAATATATATCCAATCCTACCACCAAATAATACGCCTAAACATACATAAAATAATAAATCTGCTAATTGATCTTTAGTTAAATCTATTGGCTTAGTTACTGTTGCTCTCCAATAAAATAATAAAAAAGCGATAACATGGCAAACTCCATACCACTTAATTGTAATTCCACATATATTAATAAAATCTGGATTAATATTCGGATAATTAATCATACTAATATAACCTATATCTACTTAACTTATATCTTAACTGTACTTATACAATAAATAAAATCAATTATATTTTATTTTTTTAGAAAAATTAATAAATTCATTTAAAGTTAATGGCTTACTTATGTAATATCCTTGAACAAAATGACAGCCTGTTTTTTGTAACACAGACAACTCTCTAGTATTTTCTAAACCTTCAGCTATTACTTTAATATTCAAACTTTTAGCCATCGCAATTATAGCCGAAACTATAGCATAATTTTTTTGATCTGAATCAATGTTTTTAATAAAAGATTGATCAATTTTTAAATAATGAAAATTTAATTGACGCAACCTACCAAAAGAAGAATATCCAGTACCAAAATCATCAATCGCAATCTTAATTCCCATAGAATTAAGGACAGAAATCATATATAAATCTTTTTCAGCATTAGCCATAAACATGCTTTCAGTTATTTCCACTTCAAAATTAGCAGGATTTATCCCGGTATCATAAATAGCATTAGCAATTTCCTGAACTATATCTCCTTGTAAAAATTGACCGCTAGATAAATTAATAGCTACTTTAAAATCTTTTAAATTTAATTCTTGTAAAATAACCTTACATTGCTTACAAGCATTTTTAATGATCCATACCCCCACTTGCCATATAAGTCCAGTAGTTTCAGCAATCGAAATAAAGACTTCTGGCGAAATATTACCCTTAGATATATGCTTCCATCGAATTAATGCCTCCGCTCCAACTAACTCATTAGTCATAACGTCTACTTGTGGTTGCCAAACTAACTGTAATTCATCATTATGTAAAGCAGTTAATAAATCGTTTTTAATTATTGCTCGATCAACAGTTTGGTCAATTAAACTTTGATTATAAAAACTATACGTATTTCTACCAGATTTTTTAGCATTTTGTAAAGCAAGTTCAACACAACGTAATAATTTATTGCTATCATCTGCGTATTCAGGAAAAGCACTTATACCAATCGATGCGGTAACATTAATATCATGTTTTTCAAAAATAATTGGTAATGCAACAATCTCTAATAACTTATTAGCTTCATTTATAATTTTAGTAGTATCAAAAGTTGGCTTTAAAGTTAAAATAATATACTCATCTATACCGAACCTATAAAACACTGCTTTGTTTTTTTGAGCATAATCTATCATTCTTTTATGCACTGCTTGAATTACATAATTACTTATATCATATCCAAATGCTTCAATCACCCCATGAAAACCATCTATATTAATCAGAAAAAAAATTAATTTAGATTTACCCTTATTACATTTTAACAACATTTTGTTAATTACTTCTTTAAGTTGCTCTCTAGTTAATAATCTGGTTTGTTTTATTTGAAAATAATAACCTAAAATAAACCCTATACTTAAGCTAACAATACTCCAAATAATTCTCATTAACATTTTTTATTACCTGAATTTAATTACATTTGATTTGTTTATAAAATTTTAATTTAATTTATAAATTATGATAAATATATATAGTCTAATTGATTATATTTTTTATTATAATTTATAAATTGAGACAGCTCTTTCAAAGCTCTACGATATACTCCTTTCTTAAAATCAATCACCACTCTCAATGGGTACCAATAACTAACCCAT
>CAIKKE010000136.1 GCA_903827925.1 uncultured Francisellaceae bacterium | reverse complement strand
TTCAGTAGAATCTACTTGAATTTGTATATCATTTGTCATGAAACTATATTCTTTTACGTGATTTATTGTATCTATAAGTGTTTTTTTTATTAAATTAATATCACATTCTATAGTTTTGTAATGTGTATTATTAAATGGGGTAAGATTAGATCGGTATAAGTAGTATTTAATGGCTATGAGTGGGTTAACATTAGCAAATAAAATACTGTAAAAATCTTGGTCATTACTTATAAACATTTTTACATACCCCCAAAAATACCCCAAAAAATTAAAGCTCATATAAACAAATATTATATTTTAATTTTTAATATAATATTAAGTTTTTTAACTGAAATATCATTTTTCCTTATTTTTTAAGTTTCAACAAACTTATTTACAATCAATACCTTACTTCAACTTAAATTTAAGTTTTTTAATTATTATTTAGTTGCTTTTCTTTGAAATCTAAACCATAAAATATTCTTTTAGGATTTCCTCGTTCTAATTTTTGGTGGAGTTGCCAGCGTAATTGATCTCCTAATGCTATAGCATTATTTTTTTGTTGAATAATTATAGAAGCTATTCTTGCTAAAGCTAGCTTTTTATTCATAAACTGAGAACGTTCTTCTCTAGCAGTTACAACTATTCCAAATTTTTTATGAGTTGCTCTAATAGCGCTATTTGTTTTATTAACATGTTGCCCTCCTGGTCCTGTAGATCGCATACATTCAAAAATAATATCATTTTCATTTAAAGTTGTATCGTACAATTTTTGAGCATTTAAAACATTTACCGATATAAACCAATTTTTTCTTTTATGGGTTGGTCTAAATGGACTTTGACAATTCCATTGAATTGTACCTGACCATTTTTTTATCAATAGCTCTATCTTTAAACCTTGCACATTAAGTAAAACTGAATCAATGGTTTTAAGATCAAGATTTTCAGTAGATTCTAAAACCTCTATAGTACAATCTAAATCCTGGGCTTCTTTTGTTAATTTTTCTAAAGTTAATTTTACAGCCAAAGAACATTCTTCTGGACCTTGTCCTCTCGAAATTTGGATCCAACATTGATTCATGATAATTTCCTGGTTTTATAAGTAATTACAGGACGAAAAATTGCAACTATTTTAGCTAAACCATGATCAACAAGATCCTGGACTACTATGCTTATTTTTTTATACGCTTGAGGAGCTTCTTCAAAAATTAAATCTTTGCATTCACAAATTACGTTACTACCCAATGAAGTACGCTTAAGATCATTGATTGTATAATTTTTAAGTTTTGATTTAGCATCAGTCCTAGCCCACTTACGTCCAGCTCCATGAGCTAAAGAAAAACCAGATCTAAAATCTGAATTTTTAGACACTACTAAATAACTAAAATCACCTCTTGATCCTGGGATCATAATAGATCCATAATTTGAGGAAGTTGCACCTTTACGATGAACCCAATATTTTCTATTTTCATAAACAATTTCTTCTACATAATTATGTGTAAGATCTAAAATTTTTTTCCCATTAGTTTTTATGCAATCAAAAAAGCGTTTAGCAATTAAATCACGATTTGCTTTTGCCCAGGTAACTGCAAAATCGTGATCTTTTAAATAATCAACAAAATCTAAATTATCAGAATTAATTCCATTACAATTAAATTTACTGATATGATTTTGTAATATTTGTTCACCTAAGCCACGCGAACCAGAATGCACTAAAAGATATAATTCATTTTTACTAAGCTGCATGGATTCAAATATTTCCTGATCCAAAACTTCCTCAAGTTTCTGTAATTCAGCAAAATGATTACCTCCTCCAATAGAACCTAAAGAATAATTAAAGTCTGCTTGGGTGATCTTATATTGAGATATCCATTCATTGGGATCTCCTTCCCAAGGATTTTCTAATCCAGTTAGATTTTTAGTCCATTTATCAAGTTTGATTTTACTGGTCTTTAAGTTTGTTTGCCAAAATGACATTCCACAGCCAATATCATTCCCAACCAGATGTGGGTAAATATAAGAATTAGATATAAATACAGCTCCAACAGGAGTACCTTTACCTGGATGTAGATCAGGTAATCCAACAACATGTTGCATACCTTCAAGTTTTTTCACTGCATGCAATTGATCAATTGCAATACTATCGATCCAGCTTTTATCGGAAGCAATAATTTTAATAGTTGCTTCTTTATTATTGGGATGAGAATTCATAATAGTTGTATTCTAACAGTTTCTAAGTTTTTATTAAACCTTAATTAAAGCATAATAGATATTAGGAGCTAGTAACTTTGATTTAAGCTATTTTTTTGATTTATCTGCTTGAATAATATTAGATAAGATAGGATTATAATTGGATTTGGGTTTATTAAACTTAAATGGTATATCAATATTTTCATTTTATTGCTCTTCCTTTAGTTTTCCTTTGCCATCTGGGGTAACAATTACTTTTATAATTTCTGTTGTTTCTCCATAAAAATCTTCCCATTTAGCGAATTTTCCCATGCTTTCTAATTCATGATCTTCGCACAAACATCCGTCATCTAATTCCTGTGAAAACCTAACACGATGAAACCAATTACCATGTATATCTTTTGAATATCCGGTTACTGTACCTATAAAATACTTAAATTTTTTATTTTCTTTAGACGGATTTATTATATTAACTATTTCCATATCTTGAAATTTTTTTGGTTTAGTAAAATTACCTGTAGTGGTTAAATCTTCTTCTTTAAATAATATTTCATCAGCATCAGAAGCTAAAAAATCCAACAAATAAATCCATTCTCCTTTCTTATTTTGTAGTTTATTAGTTATAGTAGCTATCGGAGATTCCAATAAATTTTTCAACATTTTTTTACCCATTCTACGAATTTCAACTTCTCGGCTACCAACAGATTCTATAGCCAAATTGCTTACTTTAACAACTTCATAAATACTAAATTTGGATTCTGTCTCATAATTCCAAGACAGCAAAAAGTTCAATTTAATTTTTATAGATTGATTATTAGCAAAAATTTCATGAATTTTATTTTTAAATTCATTTTTAGTTTCTGGAAACTTAAGCCACCAACATAAACTAATAACTGCACCTTGTATCAAGTATGAATCCCAACTACTAATCAGAGCAAACAATTCCGGAAATAAATCATATAAAAATTTTCGTCCCGCTATATTATATAAAATATACGTAGCATTAGAAAGTACAGCTCTATCAAAAGGTTTACCTTCGTTTTCTTCTCTTAATTCTATTGCTTGTCTTAAAATAGCCTTCATTTCCTTAATTGATAAATTATCTAGCTCTTTGTCAGACAATTCTTTAACCTTATTATTAGCCATAATCATTGGATTAATACCATAAATATAGATGAACTTTCTTTATAGAAGCAATTATACTAAATTATGCAACTACATTTAATTATTAAGTTTAATTTTTTATTCTATCAATAAAAAAAAATTGGGCAATTAAATTTGAAATTATTTTATAATGGTTATACATAATTTCAGGTAATTAATGAGTAATTTCCCCTTTAGAAGATACATTAATATATTTACCATTTCTACCGTTTTTCGCTACATCCTTAAATTTAGCTTTCCATGCATTACCTAATATAACATCCCATTCAAATGTTTCTCCTTCCTTACGATCTAAAGATGATCCATGCTTACGTACAGGACCCTTTACCCAAAAATTACCATCTGCATCTTCATAACCATATAATTTAGAATTTTCTTTTTTTTCTAGCTTTTTACTTGGATAATAATTTTTCGGAGGAATAAATCTTACCTTACCTTCATCAACAGGAAGTTGAATTTCTTTAATTCTTTCTATGATTTTTTCTTCTATAGCTTTATTATGTTTTTTACTCTCCATAACAGTTAAACTATCTAAAAATTGTTTATCTTTATCATCTAAACCACCAGAAAATATTATAGGCTTTTTAATTTCAATAACTGGTCCTGCAAGAATAGTTACTTTATTTTCATTAATTGGAAAAGTTGTGGTTAATGGTTCAACTGTATATATAGGCAGTTCAGAAGTAGATGATATTGGTTCTTCTTGAACAAATATATACTTTGATCCTAATTGACCTTTATACCATTTAAACTGTTGGACAGTTTCTTTTACTGCTTTATCAGCAAAGATAGCCGCCACTCCTAATGCTGTTGCTGCTCCAAAACGCAACATCTGCTGCTGATCATTAAATAATGGCAACCCAGAACTTCGTGAAGCAATTGAAGAAGTACTTCTCACAACTTCTGGAATTCTATTAGCTAAAGCAGTACCTTTATTAGCATTAGTTACAGTTTTTAAAGCATTAAATGTTTTTGGTAAGCTTAAATCTAATTTAATAATTTTCCTGGCTGAACTTTTAGGTAGACCAGATAAACCAGTTACCAAAAAATTTAATCCGGCACTGATATTTTCAGCATCTTTTTGTGCATAATAACCGGTTTTTTCACCAACCATAGTTATCCCCTGAGTAATCATTGTAGAACCAGGATTATTAGTCAATATTTGCTTGACTCCTGTAAACACATTATCCCCCCCCCAAAACTATAGCGGCTCGATTTCTAGCAAGCAACCCTAAAATAATCTCCGGCAACCCTACAGCAAATTGCAGCGCCCCATATCTGCGATATTCATTTTCCTTGTTGAATGCATCAGAAAATTCTGCCACTGTTGACCATCTATTGCGCATTTCTTGTTTGGCAGCATAATCACCACTAATTGCTTTTTTCAAGACACTCCAGGTACATTCTTCTGGTTGATAAACATCTGCACTAAATAATCCTCCACTTTGCTGCGATAAATTTGTATTATTAGATGTAGCTTCATCATTAGATGATTTTTCCTTTGCATATGCTGTTGATAGAAATAAATTTAATATTCTTTCAGCAATACTTATTTCTCTAGAACTATATTCTTTAGATCCACTATGTGGTATTAATCCATATTGCTCTAATAGTTTTCTGTCTTGAATAAGCTTTAAAAACTCCTTGTAATCAACTAGACCTTTCCCAAAAATTTCACTTAATTCCTTGTAAATTAAATTTAGATCTACTTCTTCCGAAAAAGCTTGTTCTGCTGCTAAATCATTTGCAACTTCAAGTTCTATTGCTTGTTCTTCCGTTATATCAAATATTTTATTAGAACCTTTGGATAATCTAGCAGAATTACGGTTTTCTATTACTCGTCCTCCAGCAATTGCGCTAGCATTCACATCCTGACGCAACAATAATGCAGCAACACCTGCTAAAAACTCTGTTGCTTTCTTGTTTTTCTTGAACTCTGCTGAATTTAAATTATCTGAGTGCATTAAATCTAAATCTGCTACTAAAGCTCCTAACGCACCACCTGCAAAAGCTTGCTTACCTTGAGCTAAACTAGCCCCTAAACCACCAATTAGTGCCTTACTAATTTTTGTTTCTATCTTAGATAATTTTACAGTTGTTTGTTTATCCGCAACTCCAAAATCTACATGTTCACAAACAGCATTTGTAACTTCAGCAGCTAAAGCACCTACTAATTTAGTACGATTTTCTTTGCGTTCAATTAAATGACTGGTGGTAACGGTTATACCTGCGCGCATCAATGCGCGTTTAACTTTACCTAACAAGTTGACAGTTTTTTTCACCTGCAAGACTCCATCTGAGATGTTCTTGCTTTGTTGTAATGGCTCAATAAATTTTGTATTTAGCCCTGCAGTTGCAATTGAGGTGAGTAAACTGCGCATGTTTTTAGAACTTCCTAATTCTCTAAGTGCTTTTCCAATATCACCACCATTTTGCGCTAAGGCTAGAGTAAAGGTAGTTAAGCTAGATGCTAATGCAGCATCAATCATAACAGCAACTATTTCTCCTGCTGTTAATGCTATACTTGTTGTCGCCACAGCACCTGCTCCTACAGCTGCTCCGACAGTTGCTCCAGCAGTTGCTCCAGCAGATGCACCAGCTCCTACTGAAGCTAATATTGCAGTTCCCGCACCCATCGTAAGTGCTCCAATACCAATAGCAATTAATGCAGCTAAGGCAGCAGTAGGGCCTTGTACTTTATGGTAATGATATTCATAAATATTCTGCAAATACTTAATTTCCAATTCACCTTGGAAACTACGATTAATTTGGTTTAATAAAGCAGCGCTTATTTCATTTTTAACTACATGCTCCAGATATACACTGTCCGCAACAATATTAACTTCTCCATGAAATTGGCAAGGGATATAATTTTGCACTAAGGTGCTTTCCTGTTGGTGTTTTTGCCACACCAAATTACTTGAATGCGTTTGTTTTTGATGTTGCTTAACCTGACAACCAGCTAATAATTCTACTTGTGCATCTGGGGCTACTAGAATTGTTTGGCCAGATAAAGTGGTAACTTGTTGCAGCTTAATCCCTAAGTACCCTACAATTTTTACCAATTTTTTTACATTAAACTTGGCTCCATGAGATACTACCTGAATACTGATTTCCTCAACTCTACGCTTTTTACGCCAAGGACCCCAACCACTTTTTTTCGTGTGTTGATGAGTTGTGCGAGTAATATCATTCACTGCTAGATATATTGGTAATGCACCTTCTTCTATAAAACTATCTGCTGTAATTTCTGGTGCTTCATGAATTGAATGTTGTTTAACTTGCCATACCACTGCATTACCAGCTTGTAAACAAGGTAACAAATGACGGGTTGCTCCTTCTCCAAATGAAATAGGCATTGCTTTATTCTCACTAGTATCAAATAAGGTAATTAAATTGTTGCCAGCTTTAAAATGAGCACCTTTTCCTAGATATTGATTTGCCTTTAATTGAATATCATTACCCGCAGTTAGATTGATTTTCTGTGCACTTTTACGAGTTACTTTTAATGATTCAGCTTCAACTTGAATATTCGCGCCTGCTAATACTTCAGAATCATCAATAGTCAAACTTTCTAGTTTACCTGTTATATTATCATTAACTTTAACGATATTATTAATAAATTCAATATGACCAGTTTGCATTTCTAATTGTTCTTGTGATTTTAAAGTATCTCGAAGTTGCAAGCGTGCATTATTATCTACTCCGCAGAGCAATATATTTCCTCCATATATCCCTGAAGTTCCAAAGTTATTAGTTAATTGCTGGTACATTTGTATAGGCATTAAAGCGCGCATAAACCAAGCATAAGAAGTTGTGCCAGGCACTAACTTTTCTTGATAAAACACCACATAACGATTACCTTTGATCAAATCTTTTTCTAAATGTTCCAGACTAACTATGATCCCAATATAATTGCTTTGCAAAGCTTTAATCGCCGTTACTCCATTGATACAAGCTTCCCAATACAGGAGCTCAGGGTTTGGCATAATACTTAAAGCTGCTGAATACTGCTTATGTAAGATTAAATGAAAATTCTCTAGCTCTTGTCCTAAATGATAATATATCCATACGCTATGCCTAGGCATAATTTGCAATTTACCATTTCTATTTAACCCGGCAATTATTGGGTATTTTTCTTCTAATGGAATATTTACTAGTGGCACAAAGAATGAATACCGATCACCAAGTTCTGGCACCATAAAATCTTCTTTGCTTAAATTTGGCATAAAAGTATAAAAATCACCTTTAGGAGTTCTAATTACTTCTTCTAATCCAACATTTAAATTAATATTTACGTTAGCTTGAGGTGTAGGATTAAACACTGTACCAACATCAAAAATTATAGTATTTTGACTTGCTGCTAAAACTAACCCGCTATGGTCTCCTTGGGTTAAATTAACATGTGCATTATTACTAACCACTAGCTCTGCAGTGTAGGTAGCATGGGTAGTAGTATCGTTGCGACTACATTGTTGATAATCATATCTTGGTTTTTTTCGACCTAAGAACCTTCTTTTATATCCAACAATTACCTGATTAGTCCAAGTATGTCGAAAATTTTCATGATCACTGACACTTTCACACTGAATTTGCTCACGATTTTGGGGTAATTCTTGCAAATAGCAGATACTGCCTACTAATCTAGCCACACAATGTTCTCCAGAATTAAAGCCACTAAGCAATAAGCAACGTGCTATTAATTCTGTCGGCCTCGAGGTAACCTTAATACCACTAACCCGAGTACAATTAGCGCCTTGAGATTCACTAGGTAATGCATGATAGTTAATCCCAATTAAAAAGTACGGTGACTCGACAATAACATCACCATTACCTGTTTGAAGTTTTCCTGAAATATCGCGCACTATATCTCTAGCACGCAACAAAATATTCCCAGACACCATAGCAATAATTTCCACGCATTCTAAATCAATTTTACCTTGCTCGCTAATTAATTTAACATCTCCATGTAAGGTACGAATGTAAGTGCCATCATTTACCCCGTTGATCCCATCGTCAGCATTTAAGGTGATCCCATTTCCCCCAAACAACCCATTATTTGCTAAATATATTTGCTTACCATTAATTAAAATCAATTTAGCAACAATTTCCCCAAATTGTACAATTGTAATATAACAATTATTTGCCATAATATTTAATTGTCCGCCCAAATGCATTTTAGGGATCACCAAATTTTCTTTGTTGGCTGAATTTAAGATTTTCAGACTGTAATCTTCCGCAACAATACTTGGGAATTTTGCATGCTGTGCTTTAGGTATAGTTATATTATAATTGTCAGCAGTCCATTTATTTACATCGTATTCCAAACTATTGTGCGCAATAAAAGTTAAATTTTTGGCTTTACAATACCCTTTCAAATCACCATTGATTACCTCAACTTTAAAATAGTTAGATTGAATATTTCCTGCTGGTGATTGCTCTAAAGTATCTGCCGTAATTGTCATGCTTTTTACTATAATCGGAGCGTTATTGGTAAAAGGTGCATCTGTGATCTTGAATTTAGCACTGCCTGCCTTAATAATTTTATTTTGTTGCAAACCATAAGATTCGAGAATTAATTCATGCAAAATATTTAGCTCTGCATTGAGTATTAAAGGTTGATGCAAAACTAAATGGATCAGCTGTAATTGATTGGCATAAAAATTTTTAGTAAAAATATAACTTTGCTTAAAGATAATATTTAACTGATTTTGAATTTGTTGAAAAGTATGTTCAGTATAAACAAAGTTTGAACCAAGCTCTAAACCACAATCATTTGCTATAAAATCTTCTATTTCCAACTTACTACAATCAAGTTTAATTGTAGCCCCACTTTTAATTACCTTAGCATTTAAATCCTCTGCTTCAACCTCAACAGATTGCTTACCTTCTAAAACATTGGCTAATATTTTTGATGCTTTAATTTTTAAATGCAAACTAAACAAACTCTCTACTAATAACTCTTTAGCATAGATCTTTAATTTATTTAAACTTCTAACTGTACCTAGTTTAACCAAATCACTTTGAATTTTTAATAACTGCATAACTATAAGTTTTTTGACTGCAATTTCAGATAAACTATTTAAATAACATGTTCTGGCTTTTAATTTTGAAACGGTAATTTTATTTAAAGAATCAAATTTAATCATGTTTTGTGCAAATACTTTACCTAAATAAATTTCTCCATTAGCACTTAAATTAATAAAGTCTTGTAGCGTGATCAAACTTTTGGGATTATAAATGTGATTAAATTGCTTAATGGTAAGTGCTTTAACATGTAACTGATCAATTGAGACATTATGTGGAGTTTCTAAAGTAAATTTTTTAGTTTGAGCAATTTTAATGAATACATTAGCTGTATTAAGCTTTACAAGATCTTTTAAACTAAAATCTAAATCAATAGCAAGCAAAGATTCATCATCTGGAGTTCTAACCGGGATATATTGTTCATCAGCAAATTCTGGAATATCTAATAATTTTCTATAATTTTTTTCAGAATAATTGAAATCAACTATGTGTAATAAAATATTTGCATTTTTAGCACGTACAAGGTTATGCCACTTACTTGAGCGCTTAACAAATTCTTGACACGAAGCTTCTACCTCCTCTAAAGTCGGAATGCTATCCATCCAAGCCTGTTCAGCTTGACGTTCCAATTCCAATTCTATAGAAAATTGTTCTTCAAAAGTTGGCAATCTGTGTTCACAGATCCAAGTTTCAATCTGTTGTTGTACTTCCTCCGTTGATAACACATTAGCGAAATATGCTCGCTCTACCTCTTCATCTAAGGCTAAATCTCTAGCAAATTGTTACTCAAATGTAGGTAATTTAGTATTGCTAGAAATTGCTCCTTCAATTTGAGCTTGAGCTTCCTCCGTTGATAACACATTAGCGAAATATGCTCGCTCTGCCTCTTCATCTAAGGCTAAATCTCTAGCAAATTGTTCCTCAAATGTAGGTAATTTAGTATTGCTAGATATTGCTCGTTCAATTTGAGCTTGAGTTTCCTCAATTGATAAAACATTAGCGAAATATGCTCGCTCTGCCGCCTCGTCTAAAGCTAAATCTCTAGCAAATTGTTCCTCAAATGTAGGTAATTTAGTATTGCTAGAGATTGCTCGTTCAATTTGAGCTTGAGTTTCCTCAGTTGATAAAACATTAGCGAAATATGCTCGCTCTGCCGCTTCATCTAAAGCTAAATCTCTAGCAAATTGTTCTTCAAATGTAGGTAATTTAGTATTGCTAGAGATTGCTCGTTCAATTTGAGCTTGAGCTTCCTCCGTTGATAACACATTGGATAAATATGCCTGTTCTTCTGCGCGGTCTAAAGCTAAATCTCTAGCAAATTGTTCCTCAAATGTAGGTAATTTAGTATTGCTAGATATTGTTTGTAAAAATTGATTTTGTGCATCAGTGGTTTCTGATAACATTTCCGAATATTGTTGTAATTCTCTTTTATTCTCACGATCAAATTCTTCCATTAATTTATTAAAATCAAAATTTTGCGAACTACTTAACATTGCTTAACCCCTGAGCTTTGGAAAAGATTGATTAACTTTTTCTTCAATATCAGAAATATTTTTTCCCTGCAAGGTTAAACTACTGCTTGATCTAAACGCAGTAATAAATAAAGGAAAAGCTTTTAAATGTTGTCTACCAACTTGGCTTTCTGCAGGTAATTTTTCGTCTAAAAAAACATAATCAGATATTCGATGAGAAATATTATTCACTACATCATTTTCTAAATTTAAATTTTTAAAATCTTTGGAAGTTCGAGTAATGGTGGAATAGCTACCTTTATCATCTTGGCGTGCAGTTCTACCAAGCATTTGGATATATACGCTTTCTCGATTTGGATAATAACCGATAATTAAGTGTAATCCTTCTTTGATCTCAGCATCAACCTTAATATCAGCCCCTCGCGCTAAAATACGAGTTGCTAAAGTTACATATTTATGTTTTCCAATATTTGGTAAATGTCGTTTTACATCTGCCTCAGTTTGAATAAAAAGTAATTTACCACTTGCAATTTCTTTTATATTACTTAGACGTCTTATTAATAGTAAAAAATCTGAAGAACTTTCAGATAATCTAGTAATAGATTCAGCAAAAATCAACACCGGTCTCTCAGTTTTAATGACTTCAATGACTTCTTCAATGATGCATTGTATATGTTGCTCTTGGGATTCACAAACCTTATCATTAATTTTTTTGAGATTTTGTTCTGCATTGATCGGACCAAAAAATGGTGGAATTTCTAAATAACTTTGATTACCTAGTAACGCTTTTGAAGTTAATTGCTGCGTTTGCAGATTAACGCTACCGGATAAACCAATCACATATTTAAAACTATTATAAAAGCTTAATGGATCAATAACTGATCCAAGTAAACTAACAAGCCCCAATTCCCATTCATCCAATAATGCTGATTTTAAATTATTAATTTGACCTAAAGAGTTAACATTAATAGACATACCTCGACCTTTCAACAATTCACTCCATTGATAATTATACCAATGTTTCCAAGTATCAATTCCAGTGATCGCTTGCAATAAAGTTTTAACTATTCTGGTTGCATCTAAAGAGCTTAAAACTGTTTCCTCAGCTGATTTCTTACCTAAAGCTAACAAACTGGCACCTGGCACCTGAAATTTATATAGAGTTTGACCAATTTCATCTGCATCACATATTAAGCTATCAAATTCATCCATAATAGCAATACTTTTTGCTAGATCTGGCAGGGCCGTTCAGCGAACAGTTAAACAAATAACCCATACATAATTCCTCCAGCAACATCATCAGACCAGGCAGCCATCATACGCAATGCTTTTAAACTAGATTTAGATTGAATTTTTCTTTTATAAATCCTTATTAAATT
>CAIKKE010000135.1 GCA_903827925.1 uncultured Francisellaceae bacterium | reverse complement strand
TTATTTATTATAAAAAATTTAAAAATTTATATAATAAAATGTTAACAGTATTAGAATTAAGTGTAGATCAATTATCGAAAATTGAAATTTATTATAAACCACAACAAATATTTTCAGAGCTGGATAAGCAATTATTAACAGAAAAACTATTAATTTATTGTCCTAAAATGATTATAGTTTTTGGTGAGTTAGAATTTTTAGATCATAAATTATTGGATCTACATAAAATAATTATTAAGCATATTTTGCATCCTGAACATTTGTTATCTAATATTAAAGATAAAGTTATAGCGTATAATGGTTTATTACAATGCAAGCAACAACTGATAATCAATGCATAATTAGGCCGATGCAAATGGAAGATATAGATATTGTGTCTGCTATTGATAATCTAGGTTCAATAGAGCCGTGGGATAAAAGAATATTTGTTAGTTGTTTAAAAGTATATAATTCTTATGTTGCTACAATTAATGATTCTAATAATTCAGAAATTGTTGTAGGTTTTGCGGTGATTGCTCTATATCCAAATATTAATCAAGCTCATATTTTAAATGTAGGAGTAGATATTAATTTGCACCATCAAGGGATAGGGAATAAAATTTTAGATTACTTAATAAATTTATGTACTTTGGAATTAAATATTCACAAAATTTTTTTAGAAGTATGTGTGCATAATCAAATTGCCATTAATTTATATAAAAAATGTAAATTTAAAGAAATTGGGTTAAGAAAAAATTATTATGTTACTAAAAATGGTAAAGAAGATGCGCTAATCTTAGTATTTGATTTAGATCTTTATGTGGAAAGTGATAATGATCTTAATGGTTAATTTATAATTAATCAAGCTCTTGCAATACACCAAAGATCGACATTAATCAAAGGGTTGGTGTGTTTAATTGCTTTAGATAAGCTTTTAATCGTGCTGCCAGTTGTTATAACATCATCGATAATTGCAATATGTTTATAGGGTAATTTTTTAGCAATAAAAGCATGTTTTAAATTAATAGTTCGAGAAGGTTTAATTAAGTGCATTTGGCTTATAGTATTTTTAATTTTAGTGCAAGAAGATCCATCAATTTTTATGATTTTTTCTAAAGGTTTAATTAATTCCATAGTTTGATTAAAACCTCGATGTTTTAAACGATTAATGTGTAATGGAACTGGGATTAAAGCCTCAGGTAAATTATGATTAAAATACCATTGGTTAATTATTTTTTGATATAATATATCACTTAATAATTTAGCGTAATGTAGTTTATGTTTAAATTTCAATTCTAGTAACATTTGTTTAATTGGGGGTTGATAATTAAAAATTGCAAAAATTTTATTGAAAACTTGATGATTATTATAATTACAATCATCACAGAGTAAATGGCTTGTGGTCGATAATATTTTCAAGCATTTGGGACATCTATATTTATCTGATTTAAACCAAGGTAAAATAGAACTACAAAATTTACATAAGCCAAATTCTATGGATTTATCGATTTTACAAATTTTACAATAGTTTAAACCTAAAATATTTTTTAATAACGGTAATAACATATATTTAAATATATTTATTTTATTTT
>CAIKKE010000134.1 GCA_903827925.1 uncultured Francisellaceae bacterium | reverse complement strand
TAAAAATTAATAAAATAATTATAAAATTAACGTAATTAAAATTAACTAGGTAAAACCATAATAATGTCTGTAATAGGATTTACCATAGTAGTTAATACTTCTAGATTAAACATTTTCTCAGATAAATACATTTCTGAAGAACCACCTCCATCTAAGTTAATAGCATCCTTACATTGTAACACAAACATAGCATTTGCAAGTTCAGGAATGGTCATATTTAGGGCGGTAACAAACTTCCAAAATCCATTATTTAAAATACATATGGCAGATCTGGAATGTTTATTATAAATAAAATTATGAGCCAATTTTTCTTTATTGTAGTCAGTTAAAATTTTATTATTTTTCATTAAAATTGGGGCGCCACTGGTAATAAATTCTACATTATTCCATAAATCTATAGTATCTGGATCTAATTGAGGGGTAATTTCAATATTGATTTTACTAGATTCTAAATCTATTAAATTAAATTCATTTAATTTAGTATTATTAAGATTATAAATATAATTTGTTTGTCCTTGTTCTTTAATTGGAAAATTTTGTTTATCTAAAGTATTTAAATTATTAAAATTTGGATAGATGCTAGAGTAAACAATAATTTTATTAAGGTAATTACTTTGGTATTTAATTAAATTATTATTTGGATTAAAATAAGTAACTGGTAATTTAGTATTACTAATTGTTATTGAAGTTTGAGTTTTTAACCTATCTATTAAAACTAAGTCTGTATTAGGAGCCCAACCGATTGAAGCTCTGGTATTATAAGCAATACCTTGCCAGATATTATTAATTTTTAATGCACCTGCAGGCACATACATGTTTTTATCTATTTCCCTGAAAAAACCTCCATTAATTGCTATTAAAGCTTGATAGTTGATGGCGATTTGATTTACATAGGCTGCATTTTTATTTATTACATTAGCACTTGCATTAATAATTTTATATTTTTTTGGATTTACAGTTACTGTATGTAATAATTGCTTATCAATAATATGATTTTTATAGTAAAAATCTTTATTTTCTTCAGTATTAGCTAATACTATTTGAATATTACTGGTATTAATTATAATTAAAATCCATAATATGTTTATAAATTTATTAATTGACATTTTCCTCCCCAATTGCCACAGGGTGTATTTTGTAAAATCTTTAATTTCTTGATTACCGTCATTTTCACCCGGGATCAATAAAGTAGTAATTGCTAACCAAACTTTAGTTTCGTGTTAAATATAAACCTCAGTTCGACGAAATTAAAAAGCTAATAGTTTTTCTCGTGTTCAATAATCAAACATAAGAAAAACCTTAATAGGTCCTTAATGATTTTCTAGTCTTTTTAATTTTTGTTGAACTGAGGTTATAACAAAGTATCTAATATATCACTTAAATGGGATCCAGTATATGTCAATATTTACTTGAAATATTATATTTCTTGGTTAATATAGTCATTAAATATTCATAAAGATATAAATATAAAAAAAGTAAATAAAGAGGATAAGTGATATGCTTAATTTCCCTCCCCCTATAGAGTTAGAAGAAACAAGAAATAGCTTATTAAGATTGCAAGAAGCTTTACTAAGAAAAAGAGATGAAATAACCGCAGTAGCTGGGATATTAGATAATGATGATAATAATCTTAATTTCAAAGGTTTGGCCGAAGTAATATTAAATAGTATTGGTTTACCAGAAAATTCAGTAAGATATATAATAAGAGATATTTTACAATTTAATAGAGATGATAATCGAGAAATTTTTATTAACAAATTCAATAAACTTAATAGTTTTATATATGTATTAATTGAAAATGTAGAGATATTTATTGAACATGTTATTCATATGAATGAATATATCAATAATAATATGATTATTGATATTATGTTATATGTATTTGAAATTTTGGCTCCCAATGAACAACTTGAGCAGTATGAAGTAAATAATAATTTATTTGAAATTATCAGAAATTTTCTAATGATAGCTGTTGATTATGACAGCAGCAATAATAATACCAATATAATTAATGGAAATGACATAATGTTTTTTATTAATAATAATGTAATTAATATTAATAATAATT
>CAIKKE010000133.1 GCA_903827925.1 uncultured Francisellaceae bacterium | reverse complement strand
TCGAGCTAGAAAGGAAATGAAATTTAAAAATAATAATTTAGAGCCCTTGCATTTAAGTGAAACTAAATTTATAGGTTATGAAAAAAATCGATTTGAAACTAGAGTAGTTAAGATTTTTTCTATGGAAAATAATCAGCCAATCGATGAATTACGTTTAGGAGAAGAAGGTAAAATTATACTAGATGTTACTCCTTTTTATGCAGAAGCTGGTGGACAAGTTGGAGATACTGGTTACTTTTATAATAATAACGTTAAATTTCTAGTTAGTGATACTAAAAAATTAGCTAAAACTAATTTACATTTTGGTAAAGTACTGAACGGTAATTTAATGGTTGGCGATTTAATTCATGCAGAAATAGATGTGGTTAGGCGGAATAAGATCCGGGCTAATCATTCAGCTACTCATTTATTACATGCAGCATTACGTAATATTTTAGGTGATCATGTTAAACAAAAAGGTTCATTAGTAGATGATTTAAGGCTGCGGTTTGATTTCGAACATTCTAAGTCGTTAACTCGGGAGCAAATTTTATCTGTTGAATTACAAGTTAATCAGCAAATCCGGGCTAATAATCCAACAATTACTGAAATTATGTCGATTCAAGATGCTTTAGATAAAGGAGCAGTAGCTTTATTTGATGAGAAGTATCAAGAACAAGTAAGAGTATTAAATATAGCTGATGGATTTTCGATGGAGTTATGTGGGGGAACGCATGTTGGTTATAGTGGAGACATTGGTGGATTTAAAATTATAACCGAAGAAGCGATTGCCTCAGGGGTTAGAAGAATAGAGGCGATTACTGGAGATGAATTGGTACAATACGGATCTAAACAACAAAATATTGTTATAGATTTGATTAAGTTACTTAAAATCCCTAAGCAAGAAGAAATTTATTTATATTTAAATAAAATTTTACAGAAAAACAAAGATTTAGAGAAAAATTTAGCTGGGTTAGAAAAACAAAGTGTTTTAATGCAAGTTGAAAATTTAAAATCTCAAGTAAAAACTACTGACATTGGGATCAAAATTTTAGTAACTAAAGTAAATTTAGATCCTAAATATCTAAAATTAGCAGTAGATCATTTAAAGCAATCTTTGGGTAGCGGCATAATTATTTTAGGGTGTGAATTTGGATCCAGAGTTGTAGTTATAATAGGTATTACTAAAGATTTAATTTTAGGAGAAATATTTAGTAAGCATAAAATTTCTGCTAAAGATTTAGTTCAAGAAATTTCTCCAATTATAGCTGGTAAAGGCGGTGGCAGGGATGATTTAGCTGAAATTAGTGGTGTTGATTCTAAAAATTTACTACAAGGATTAAGTGCAGGGTATAATAAGATCTTAAAATGGATAGATGAAATTAAGGGAGTATGAGGCTCATGTCTATGTCTGTCGTAGTTAAAAAATTTGGTGGTACGTCGGTTGCTAATATTGAAAGAATAGAATTTGTTGCAGAAAAGATTTTTCAATTTTATCAACAAAAACAACGAGTTATCGTAGTAGTATCTGCGATGAAAGGCGAGACCGATAAATTAGAGAGTTTAGCTTATCAAATATCAGATAATCCAGATCAACGAGAAATGGCAGCTTTATTGTCAACAGGGGAACAAGTAGTTATTTCTTTATTAGCTATGGCATTAATTAAACGAGGTTGTCCTGCGTGTTCTTATACTGGTTTGCAGTTAGGTATAGAAACTGATGGAATAGCAACTAAAGCAAAAGTAAAATGCATCAATACTCAAAATATTTATCAAGATTTAGAAGCACAAAAAGTAGTTATTGTAGCTGGATTTCAAGGGGTGGATAGTAATAATGGGAATATTACTACTTTAGGTAGAGGAGGATCGGATACCACGGCAGTTGCTTTATCGATTGCCTTAAATGCTAAGCAATGTGATATTTATACAGATGTAGATGGAGTGTATACTGCAGATCCTAACATAGTTCCGGATGCTAAACGTTTAGAGGAAATTCAATTTCATGAGATGTTAGAATTATCAGGGTTAGGTGCTAAGGTAATGCAAATTCGTGCAGTGGAGTTAGGTAGTTATTATAATATGCCGATAAAAGTTTTATCTAGCTTTAAAGAGAATGATGATTTAAGTGGTACGTTAATTTCAAGTGTTGATAAAAATATTGAAAAAAATATAGATAAACAATCGCATAATTCTTTTAGCTTTAATTATAATCAAATAGCTAAAATAGCATCTTTAACTAATCAAGTGAAAGTTTTTTTAATTAATTTAAAATATAAAAATTTAGAATTATTATTAAATAAATTTGTAGATTTGCAGTTAGAAATCGATATGTTTACTAGCATTATTAATAATGGTAATTTAGACAGTTTAGATTTATCCAATCTAAATTTATCGTTTGTTATTAGTCATAAAAATTTGAAATTATGTCAAAAGATCTTAAAAAGTCTTGAAATTTTAAATAATTATGTAAATTATATACAAGTTGCCAAAGTATCTATAGTAGGTTTGGGGTTGGCTTCAGATCCGGTTATTATTGGTAAAATTTATAGTAGTTTGAATTCAGTTGGGATTAAAATCCATCAAATTATAACTTCAGAAACTAAAGTATCTATATTATTAAACGAAATAGATCTAGAGTTGGCTATTAAAACACTACATAGTTTATTTTTAACAGCAAATTCAGCAAATACATTGTTAAATGTATGTTAAACGACTATAGACTTAAAGTGATTTGAGACGCATTTCTGGATTAGAAAATACTGTTGGTTTTATTTTTATTGTTAGTTATTGACATATTACTACAAATAATGTTGGAATATTAAAAAGATAAATATATAAATTTAAAAATGGAGATTAATCAATGTTAATTTTAACAAGAAGGATAGGTGAAAGCTTGGTTGTTGGGGATAATATTATAATGACAGTGCTAGGAGTCAAGGGTGGACAGGTTAGGATTGGGATCAATGCTCCTAAAATAATCTCAGTTCATAGAGAAGAAATTTATGAAAGAATCAAAAATGAACAATCTAATTTAAATCCTACAGAAGATGATCAATCTTTAGTTAATATTGAAAAAGTTAGTTATGCTAAGAAAAAAGATTTTTATCCTAAAGAAGAGCAAGGGTTTAAAAGTTACAAAAATAAATCTTTTGAAAGTCAAAATAATTTAAAAAATTTTGACCAATATAAAAATTATTCGAATAATTCAAATTATTCGTTCAAACCAAAAGAAAATAAAGAAAATGAAGACTCTAATGAAGATTCTATAGGTAATATGTAATATAGGTTAGATATGGCTGAATAAAGTTAATTTATTAACTGCGTGTGATAAATTAGTTATAAGAAAAATAGATCTTAATATTGCATGATATTCAAATTTGTAATAGTCTAACCTTTCGGCTTTTAGGAGAGATGGCCGAGAGGCTGAAGGCGCTCCCCTGCTAAGGGAGTATGGGGTCTTATAACTTCATCGAGGGTTCGAATCCCTCTCTCTCCGTAGAAAATGATTATAATACTTAAAACAACCATAATAACTATTGCATTGCGCCCGTAGCTCAGCTGGATAGAGTACCTGGCTACGAACCAGGCGGTCGGGAGTTCGACTCTCTCCGGGCGCAATTAATGTTTCGCGACTAATTTTGTTAAATAATCTAAAATTTAACTGTAATTTTTGACTGATATAGATCATAATTATATTAATGATAATAAAAGACCTTCAATCCGTAGTAGACATATCTGGACTTACTTTTTTTCGTAAGGATAGAAAGATTTTAGATAATATAAGTCTTACTATTCCTAAAGGTAAAATTACAGCTATCATGGGTCCATCTGGTTGTGGCAAAACTACATTATTACGTTTAATTGGCGGTCAAGTATTACCAGATAGTGGTAGCATTAAAGTGTTTGGTAATGAAATAAATAGTTTATCTCGTAAAGATTTATATAAATTAAGAATTAGAATGGGAATGTTATTTCAAAGTGGAGCATTATTTACGGATTTAAATGTATTTGAGAACGTTGCTTTTCCTCTTAGAGAACATACCAATTTACCAGAAGAGATGATTCGCGATTTAGTTTTAATGAAATTAGAAGCAGTTGGTTTAAGAGGTGCTTATAACTTAATGCCATCTGTTTTATCTGGAGGTATGGTTAGAAGGGTTGCATTAGCAAGAGCAATTATCTTAGATCCTAGTTTAATTATGTATGATGAACCATTTACTGGACAAGATCCAATTTCTCTGGGGGTTTTGATTAAACTTATAAAAAATTTAAATGATTTATTAAATTTAACTACTATTTTAGTTTCTCATGATATTTATGAAACTTTAAGTATTGCCAATTATGCATATTTATTTTCTAACGGTAAAATAGTTGGCAGTGGTACCCCAGAAGAATTAAAAAACAGTAGTAATCCTTGGATCCAGCAATTTACTTTAGGTTTACCAGATGGACCAGTTCCTTTTCATTATCCGGTTAAAGATTATAAAGAAGATTTGTTATGCTAACAGTAGAATTAATCGTAGATCATATCAGTAGCTATGGTCGAGTTTTTATAAATTATATTAATTCTGTTGGTAGAGCTACTTGCATATTATGTAATGCTATATTTAGTGTGCCTAGTTATAAATATGGGATCCGTGGTTTAATTAAGCAATTGTACTTTGTTGGAGTATGGTCGTTAATAATTATTATTTTATCAGGAATATTTATTGGGATGGTTTTGGCATTACAAGGATATACTATATTAGTAAAATTTGGCGCAGAACAAGCTTTAGGACAAATGGTAGCATTGAGTTTGGTTAGAGAATTAGGGCCGGTAATGACGGCATTGTTATTTGCGGGCAGGGCTGGCTCTGCATTAACTGCGGAAATTGGATTAATGAAAGCCACAGAACAGTTGTCTTCAATGGAAATGATGGGAGTAGATCCATTAAAACGAGTTATTGCCCCTAGATTTTGGGCAGGTCAGATTTCTATGCCAATTTTAGCTTTAATTTTTAATGCAGTAGCTATTGTTGGTGGATATTATGTGGGAGTAAAGTGGTTAGGAGTAGACTATGGTAGTTTTTGGTCTAATATGCAAAATGCAGTAGATTTTCGTAGTGATATTTTAAATGGGATCATTAAAAGCATCATTTTTGGAGGTTTTACTACTTGGATTGCAGTTTTTCAAGGGTTTGATTGTGAGCCAACATCAGCAGGAATTAGTCGTGCAACTACTAATACAGTAGTGTTTTCGTCTTTAGTCATTTTGGCCTTAGATTTCTTTTTAACTGCAGTAATGTTTAGGTAATTCCTATATAATGCCTATATAATATTATATTTATATTGATATTGGATTTTAAATTATGAAAATGAGAATTATAGAATTTTGGGTTGGCTTATTTATTATTTTGGGAATATTGTCTTTATTAATGTTGTCCCTACAAGTAAGTGGTTTAATCAGTATTAATCCGGAGAAAGGATATTTATTAAAAGCTACTTTTAAAAATATTGGTGGATTAAAAGTACGTGCTAGAGTTACTATTAATGGGGTCAAGATTGGTTCTGTTTACAAAATTAGTTTATTACAAGATGAATTTAATGAATATCAAGCATTGGTAGAAATGAATATTTATCATGACTATAAAAATTTACCTAAAGATTCTTCAGCAAAAATTTTAACTTCAGGGTTGTTGGGAGATAATTATATAGGTATAGAACCTGGGATTGACGATACATTTCTTAAGCCTGGAGATATTATAGAGTTAACTCAACAAGCCATCTTATTAGAAGATTTAATTTCTAAATTTACAGTTGGTTCATCTTCGAATTTTAATCAAAATAACAATCATAATCATGATGATAAAGCTTTACATAATTAAATAGATTTAATAAATTAATTTAATAAAATAATTTAAGGATTAAATATGAATA
>CAIKKE010000132.1 GCA_903827925.1 uncultured Francisellaceae bacterium | reverse complement strand
TTTATTGCTAATATCATTGCAGAAAATGTAACATTTAATATTGTATATGCAAAAAAAGCTATATTAGGGTATATAATTTAATTTTTAATGTGTATATAATAGTAAATTACCCAAGCAATGAAAGAAATAATAATAAACAATATTTTAAAAATAATTTTAAAGTAATAAAAAATCAGATGAAAGATAGAATTACTAATAACTTTAACCGATCTGCCATAAATTATGATAAAGTAGCTGTCGTACAATTAGAATGTGCTAAATATCTAGTAAAACAATTAATTAAAAAATTTAATCCTAAAAATATTAAGAATATTTTAGATTTAGGAGCAGGTACTGGTTTTGTTTCTAGATTATTAGTAGATAATTATCCGAGTAGCAATTATAGCCTTAATGATTTATCAATTAACATGCTAAATTTAGCTAAGCAAAGTTTAAATATTAATGATAAATTAATTAACTTAATTATAGGTGATTTAGAAAATATTAATTTTACTTACCATGATTTAATTGTTAGTAATTTAGCTTTGCAATGGGTGGTTGATTTAGAAAAAACTTTACTTAAATTGTATCAAAGAGCTAAATTTTTGGCTTTTTCTTGCTTATTACATGGTACATTTAGTAGTTGGAGTGATTATTTTAAAAATTTAGAAATTAAATTACCGATTAATTTTTATCCTAACTTAGAAGAATTAACTAATTTATTACAATCATTACCAGCTAAACAGCGATTTTTTAAAGTAAAAGAATATCCTTTAGTATTTGCTAATCCACTTATGTTTATGCGATATTTAAAAAACTTAGGAGCGGGAATTAATTATCAGCCTATTGGATTTTCCATATTGAAAAAACTTATGCAAGATAAAAGGCCACTCACTGTAACTTATAAAGTATTTTTTGGAATAATCGAGAAGTAATGGTGAATTATAATTTTTTAAAATTACAACAATTAGATCAGAAATACATTTGGCATCCATTTACTCAAGAGAAAATTGCTGATTTACCAATTAGTATAAAAAGCGCATATAAATCTTATTTATATGATTATGCAGGTAATCAATATTTAGATTTAATTTCTAGTTGGTGGGTGAATTTACATGGGCATGCAGAGCCTAAAATTGCTAAAGCTATTTATAAACAAGCATTAAATTTAGAACAAGTAATTTTTGCAGGATTTACTCATAAGCCAGCCGTTGATCTTGCTTCATTAATTATAGAATATTTACCTGAAAATTTAACCAAAGGTTTTTTTTCAGATAATGGTTCTACGAGTGTTGAGGTTGCATTAAAAATGGCTTATCAATATTGGGTAAATTTAGGAGAAACTCAAAGAAGCTTATTTTTAAGTTTTTCTGGTGGTTATCATGGGGATACTTTTGGGGCAATGAGCGTTGGTAGGACATCTGATTTTCATCAAGCATTTAAAAAATTATTTTTTGAAGTACTATCGATTCCTTTTGCGGATACTTTTGATAATGATTTGGAAATTATTGATAAAGAGCAGTTAGCATTAAGTATTTTACAGCAATATTTAACCAAATATTATAATCAAATAGCTGCCATTATTTTAGAACCTTTAGTCCAAGGTGCTTCTGGTATGCGGATCTGTAGAGCTACATTTATTGAACAAGTTATCGAATTAGTAAGAAAACATGAGATTTTAGTTATATTTGATGAAGTAATGACAGGGTTTGGTAGAACGGGTACTTGTTTTGCATTAGAACAATTGCAACTTAAATATAGTCCAGATTTATTATGTTTATCTAAAGGAATTACTGGGGGATTTTTACCCTTGGGATTAACTGTTACTACTGATAAAATTTATCAAGCTTTTTTAAGTGATAAGTTTGCCACAGCTTTTGCTCACGGGCATTCTTATACCGCTAATCCATTAGCATGTGCTGCTGGAATTGCTTCATTTAAATTATTACAATCTTCTAAAACTATTAAAGCAATTAAAAATATTCATAAAACTCATTTGTTAGGGATCCAGTATTTAAAAGATCTTAATTTACCATTAGAAAAATTTAGAGTTATAGGTGCAATCGCAGCTTTTGATCTGAATAATCAATTTATAAATCAATTAAATTTAAATCAAGCAGATTTTCACCAATATTTAAAACGAGAATTTTTAAAACAAGGATTATTATTAAGACCACTAGGAAATACTATTTATTTATTACCTCCATATTCTACAAGTAGTGAAGAATTATTAGAAGCTTATCATAAAATTGGGAAAATTTTAGAATTAAAAAATTAAATTAAATGTTTTAAATGTAACCCAGGTTTATTAGGTTCTTGAAAAGCAATCATTTTTTTAAATAACTCGTAATACTGTTCTACAGCACCATTACAAGCTAACCAATCAAATTTTTTAGCTTCTTCGATTAAATTTAAATGAATTTTGTGTTTTTCTCTATTAGAAATTGTTTTCCATAAATTTAAAGTATTAAGCATAGTTTTAGATAAAGAGTTTTCATCATTTTTTTGATAAAAGAACCCATTACCTGAAAAGTTACCATTGTTATAATTAAATGAGGTAATAAAATCTTTTAACCCTCCAACTCCAGAAGTAATGCACATGGCTCCATTAGCTAATCCTTCCATGGCTACTAATCCACATGCTTCTTCATAGGAAGGGACAAAACTAAAATCTGCAGCTGCCCTCATTAAATCTCCATATTGTTGCTGTTCAATTTCACTAAAAGTTATAAATACATTATCTTGTTGTCTGCTGCTTTGCATAATTACGTCTAAAATTTCTTTATTAATGCCTTTACCTATAGCAAAAAATATTGCTTTTTTTTCTAAAATTTTAATGATTTTTTTAAAACAATCTATACCTTTTTCTTTGCTAAATCTGCCAACATATAATATAATTGGTAAATTTAGATCGATTTTCCATAGAGAATAATTGCCAGACAACATGCTTGCTAATTTTTGTTTAATTTTATATTTGCTTAAAACCAAATCTGATGGATCATCAATTAGTTTGTCTAAAGGACAATATTTGTAAAAATCTATACCATTTAAAATGCTGCTGGAATTTTTGGTGTATTTTTTGAATAAAAAGCTTTTATTTAAATCTTTAAATAATATATGATGATTATCAATCGATTCACATTGTTGTAACAAATTGGCAGATACTGTAATTAAGTAATCTGAGTATTCTATACCTAATTGTTTTAAACTATAAATGGGTTTGGAAAAATCTATATTTATACCATTTAATTGTTGGTTAGTGTAAATACCACAATCTGTATTATTTATATGCATAGTATAAATAATTTGTTTATGATAGATGTTGTATGATTTTTTCAGCAAAACCGCGGTAATAGCGGTTGGCCAATCATGCAGTTGAATTAGATCGATTTGCCACATCAAGTAATTAGCTACAAAACTTGCAACTGCGGTGTTGAAATATTGAATACGTTTAATTAATAAATCATTATTGTTTTTGTAAATCTGTTGGGTTTGATTGCAATTGAAAATAACATGTTGTTTTGGTTTAACTAAATAATGTTTAGTTTTTTCTTTTTCTATTAAGTAGATTTCAGAGTTTACTTGTTCGTTGTTGTAAAAATGTTTGATTTCTTTAAGATATTTAGCATTTTCCTTGAACATCAAATAGTAAGGAGTAATAATGCTTGCTTTTAATTTGCTTGTATTGGCAAATTTATTTTGTGCTTGAATTAATTGAGTAGTAACTGTACCAATTCCTCCAAGACTTGCTTGATTATATTCTAAGGCAACATGCAAAACTTTAATTGTTGGAAATTTTTTTATTATATATGGAGTGTTTTGATTATTAGTGGTCATAGTTTTTTCATATAATTCTAAGTATTTTTTGGCGGGAACATTTTGCCAATCTAAAAATTTTGCTTGCTCATGTAATCTAAATAATAATGGATTTATTTTGTTTTCACTTTGCCAACTTAAATATTTGTTTTGTGCTATACATATAATATTTTGCAAATTAGATTTAACATTTTTGTTATCATTATGATATACAAATCCTGTTCCTTCGGTAGCTGTATCATTTAATTGAATAACAGTATCTTGTAATCCTTGCACATCAGAACTTAATGGAATAGAGTAATTAGCCATAGCTTCCATAGGAATTAAGCCACAAGCTTCTTGGTACGATGGAGTAATAGTGAAATCACAAGCAGCTCGAAAGTATTTGCCAAAAAAACATTGTTCTTGATAATTATCGATAACTACTACATGAGGTTGTTCTTTTAAATGATTGATTATATTTTGAATATTAGTATTATGAGATTTTTCAGCGACATAACATCCTATAACGATTAAATTGCCAGATTTTTCTGCAATTGTTTCTAAAGCTGAAGGTAATAAATCTATACCTTTTTCTTGGGCAAATCTACCTACATATAAAAACCATAATACTTCAGAATCGTTGTTTAAATTTGTATATTTATTGTTTAGAAATTTCTTGATAAGTTTTTTGTCTCTGGTAATATCGAGAGGGTCTTTGTGGTTTACCGCATATTTACCTAAATTTTCAATTAAATTTGCATCGAAGCTTTTAATGACAATCCCATTGTTAATCGCATTAATTCTATTTTGCTTATTTAAAAAATTAAATATTGCTCCTAAACCATAATCTTCTCCATGAATAACGCTCTTGGTGAAACTGTTAGAAACCATTAAAATTTGATCTGCATATTGTAACCCCAAATACATTTGATTTAGATTTTTATGATTAATTAGTAATTTAGGATCTAAAGGCAAGCCAACTGATTTTAAAGTATTGATAATTTCTTTTTTTCCATTCAATAAACCTTGTTCATTAGACAACATATGAATGGTGTTTATAATTTTAGGTGAAGAATTTGTTTCCGTGTTATTATAAGTGTTATTATTTGCCCAAGTTAAATTTTTAAATTCTTTAATTAAACATATAGATAAAGAAGTATGCCAAGTATGAGTTTGTACTATATCAAAAACTGGGAAATTAGGTGATTTGATTTTTACTAACGAGGCAATTGCGCCATTAAAATATTCTAAGCGGTTTTGAGGTTCAGAAAAATCAAAAGCCTTATAAATATTTTGTTGTTTGTCAATATTAAAAATGGAAGATACTTCAGAATCATAATCAGGACTAATTAAAAAATGTTGAACAATGTTATGTATAGCTACTAAAGGCTCCTTATTTATGGCTTTAAATATTATAGATGTATGTAATATTTGTTTATATATATGAGTAACTTTTCCTAAAGGTTCACATTCTAGATCTGAATGTTTTAAAAATTCATAATAAGGAGTTGCAATAGTAATGTTTAAACCATTTTCTTGCAATACTGGTAATAATCCAGTTAATACTGTTTTTAAACCGCCAACTCCATAAGTATACTCTAATGATACATGTAATGTTTTATATGTCATGTTGGTTATTGTCCTGTCAAGATGTAAATCCATATAATATTATTATAATATTATTATAATAATATATAAGGAGTTTTATAATGTTTAATGATCTTAAATATTTAGATGAGAATCAAGATAGTATTATGGGTACTATACGTAGTGCCGCTGTGTGTTTATATTTGTTGTTAAAACTTAAGAATAACAAACATTTTGTAAGTTTGTTTGAAAAAGAATTATTTCAACATTTGGATTTATCTAAATTAGATGAAAGTTCAGTTCAGGAAATTAATTTAGAAGAAATCCAAGATAATTTTATTGTGGAGCATTTGCCAGAAATATTGTTTAATGAAAAATTTGAAAATTTCAGAAAAAATTTAATAAGAAAATTATATAAACATAAGCATTCAAAAGAAGCTAGACAATTTGTAGAAAGATTAAATATAGCCAGAAATTTACCTAAAGAAACTAAAAATTCTGTTACAGGAGTAATTAATGCTTTATATAATAAAACCCACAATTTTTTAGATTGGATGTTTTTTAAATTTATTGATCTAGAGCACTATACTACTCAATTTGCAATAAAAGATTTGATATTTACTTATTTGTCGAAAATATATAATTATAATGATAATAGTGATTATTCCACTCATGAACATGATATCTTAAATCCTGACGAACAAGTTGTACCTGAAGTTTCTTCAAGTAGCAATTCGTATAATACTGTAAATTATTATACCGATGTTTTAAATGTGCAAGATGTTAAAATGTTCGAATATTTATGGCAAGATATTGTTGAGAACCCTGATGATTTTGACGAATTTCAAGAAAACATTAATGAACGTATTAAATTTTTTCAATTATTAAATTCAGGGGTATTGGTTCATGAGGAACAAGATTATGTTTGGCAAACAAATCCAGTTGATAATAATTATTTGCCTGGAGAAATTAATCATATTTTAAGTTTTTCAAAAAAATTTACCAATGTAGATTTTTCTGAACAAATATCTTTAACTTTAGAAACTAATGAAGATAATATTATAAATGCATTTAAACAACAAAAATTGTTAAAAATTAAATTACCTGACAACAAATTGAAATTAAAACAAGGATAATTATTGATCCATGGAAGAAATATTAAATTCAGCTATTTGTTTAGTTCAAATTAAAAATTTTTCTTCGTTATTACTTGAGTTTTGCGACAAATATAAATTTAATAAATATAACTTAAATGCGGTGAATTTATGTGGGGTTACTCCGTTAACAGTGGCGGTAGAACTTGGGGAAGAAGAAATTATTGTGGAATTGTTGTCAATAAGTGTCAACCCTTTAATTGAAAATGTGCATGGAAACACGCCATTATATTTATCTAAAAATAAGCCATGGTTTTTAGAGGTTATTAATCAAGCGATTGCCATGAAAACTTGTAAAGCATTTAACTGTGAATTAAATGCTAGATTTTTTTATGACAACAAATATTATCTAATTAATAAAATAATTCGTTCTGGTGCGTGTTCATTAGTAACAATGGAAATTCAAGATTGCGATACTTCTTTATTATATTTTGCTAAAGTTAAAACTTGTTTCGGTGGTTTTGAGATTAGAAATTATATTTTCTTTAATCAATATGTGGATTTGTTTAAAATTAAAAAATTAATTTTATATAACAACTCAAACCATAACGATAAGCGTCGAACAATTAAGATTTATACAAATATATATTGTTTGATTCAAAAAATCATTCCTGGACATCATTTAAGTATGGCTTTAAATTTTACTAACACTCAAAATGAAAGAAAAAATATTATGATTAAAGCTATACAATCTTTGAGAAATTTACATCAACAAGGATATATTCATAATGATGCATTACCAGATAATTGTTTGTGGGATCGAGTTGCGCAAGAAGCTAATTTTGTTGATTTTGATGTTATGCGAAATATAGTAGATTTAAGGAATAAAGATCCAGAATATATATGCGATCAACAATATACAGATTTTGAAAGTTTAATTATTGGCAATCAAATTGTTGATGATAAAATTAATAATAAAAATCAAACAGTTGTAGGATTAATGTATTATTTTGATAATATTAAAGATTTTAAAAATATTTTATCTGAACTTGATGATAATATAATATCTTGCAAAATAAAGAATAAATTATTAAAAAATATTATAGAATAATGCTGTTTTTAGTGTTTTGTCTACAATGATCGTTTCAAGAGTTATATATGATTATTGAATTTCTTTGTAAAAAGTAAAATCTGATCCATATCCATTAATTGTACTGGATTCAATTTCAAATGCAAAATTTCGATGAAAATTATATTTTAGTTTTACAGTATTATTGGCAGTATTTAAAGTTCTAAAATATTTAAAATCAACTTTTTTGGAAAGTTTTTTGCCAATCACAAAATTTTTGTTATCTAAAAACGATTGTTGCTCGTTTAATTCTTTAAATTCTTTACTTGTTTCATAATTATTATCTTGGATCCCAATTTCAGTTAAATTAAATTTTTCTTTGACCCCACTACTCATAGGATTATTACCTAAATTTAATATTTGTAAAATTGCTTGTTTTTCATCGATTAATCCAACATCTCTAATTACAGGTTTTTCTAAAGTACCTTCTATATATAAATATTTTTCATTTGATTGATGTGAAAAATTGTCTTGATTAGCTAAAATTTTAATATCTAAGATTGGATTATTAATTAAAGTTCCTGGTAAATAAATCATTCTACCTTTGTCAATTAAAAACTTTTGATTAGATAAAATGTAAATTCCTTGTTTTATGGTAATCCTACCATCTCCTAACCAATTATTGTAATCGGTATTTAAAGTATAAACTTTTAATTTACCAGTAATATGGGCATTTACCCCTGTCCCTATTAAGCACGTATTTTCTTCTATTCTTAAATCAATTTCAGGGAATATCTTAAAATCATTAGAAGATGTTGGGGAAATATTATTGTTTTCAAAGTTAGATTTAGGGTTAATCAAAATTATGTCTTTAGATTTTACAATTCTAGAATGTTGTTTTTCTAAATTTATTAGACCTTTAGGTATATTTATATCTCCACTTATATGTAATATATTTTGATTTAATAAAGATAGTTTTAAATTTAATTTTCCAATTAAATGATATTCTGGAGTATTAATAAATTCTAGATCATTGCTGGTAATTTTTAAATTAAGAGGATTGTCTAGATCAAATGGGTTGATTTTACCTTGTACTTCAAAAAATCCCTGACCATTGCGCATAACTCCTTTAGCATCTAAATCAATAAAAGTATTATTGTTAGCCAAAAAATTTATATTTAAAGGTTTAATTTTAACTCCATAAGTTGGCAAAGTTACACTAATATCTTTGAAATTTAAATCAGTAGTAATTTTAGGTATAAATGAATTAAAATCAATTTTAGTTGTTCCTTGTAATTTACCTTTTAATCTAGATAATTCAGGGATAAAATCCATAACACCATTAAGATCTATAAAATTCACATCTATAAGAACTATAGGTTTTGGGTTAAATAAAATTTTAACTTCTAAATAATTATCTTTCGAAGCTAATAGTCCTGCATAATTTTTATTATTAATCAATAATTGATTACTATGAATTTTAGCAATAAGATAATCTAATTTATTAGAAATTTCACCTGAAATGTGTAAATTGCCAGATATTTTTGGGGAAAACAAAGAAATTTGCTCAAGATTTAAATTAAAATTGATTTGTTTTAAATTGGAATTATTAGAATTATATGCATTCGATAATTTAAGTAAATTATTTCCAATTTTAATAAAATTACTACCTTTTAACTTTATATGCTGATGATTAATTTCTAAATTAATTGCAGCAATTATTGATTGTTTATTTAAAGTTCCAGATAATTGATTAATATT
>CAIKKE010000131.1 GCA_903827925.1 uncultured Francisellaceae bacterium | reverse complement strand
TATTATTATTTATTTTAATTTACTAAATTAATTAAGTATGTTTTATTTTTTATATCTTTAATTCTCTATGTCTTACTTCAACACTGGCTAAATTTAAATTTTTTTTATTTAACAAGTCTTTCCAAATAGATTCTGCTAGATATACCGATCTATGCCTGCCGCCTGTACAACCTAAAGCCACTGTAATATAACTACGATGCTCACGATTAAAACATTCTAACCATTCAGTTATAAATTCTAACAACTTAGTTTTCATATGTTGAACTATATTACTTTTAGATAAAAATTCAATAACTGCCAAATCTAATCCATTTAAAGAACGCAAATTTAAATCCCAATATGGATTCGGTAAACATCTAAGATCAAACACAAAATCAGCATCTGATGGTAATCCATATTTAAATCCAAAAGATTGCAATAATAAATGTAATTGACCAGTTTTAACAGATCTGCTAACCCTGGTTCTAATTAAATTATATAATTCATGTTGAGATAATTTAGTTGTATCTAAAATAAAATTAGATAAATTAGATAATAAGCCTAAGAGTTCTCTTTCTTTAGTTATGGCTTCACGTAATGTAAATGTTGGATTAGTACGAATTAATGGATGTTTACGTCTAGTATCACTAAAACGTTGTAACAAAATATCATCGTTCGCATCTAAATAAATAATTTCAATTTTATTATAGCAACTAGCTAGATTAGAAAAAATTTTTTGAACATCGTGCAAATCTAATTGAAAATTTCTAGAATCCATGCTAACTGCAATATTATTATGTAAATTGCCTAAGGCTTGCTCTAACTTTGATAGAAATGCGAGAGGTAAATTATCTATACAATAAAAACCTAGATCCTCTAGAGAATGAAGAGCTACGGTCTTTCCTGAACCAGAACGACCACTGATAATAATTAATTGCCGCATACACTAGCCTGAATTTATATAATTGAAATTAAATTATAATTTTTAAATATTATATTGATCTTATATTACTTGCAATCTTATTGACAAATTCTTAACATTAACTTTAAATGATTAAAATTAATGTTAAGTTATAAATTTATGGAGTTATTTAGTTTAATATTAAATTTTATGTTAGAATTAATAAATAAGTTAAAGTTAAAAAAAAATAATAATATTATTGTTAGTAATAATTATGGTTATTATTTAACTTTATTACAAATATTATGTTTAATGTTAGTTGTTTCAGCATGTGGTCAAAGTGGTCCTTTATACTTACCTGAAGAAAATGTAAATTATAAAATCAATAATTCCTAGGATCGATTTATAACATGATAATTAATTTTACTAAAATGCATTCTTTAGGGAATGATTTTATAATAATCGATGCTATAACTCAAAATATTAAGCTTAATGGTGCGTATATAAAGAAAATAGCTGATCGTCACGTTGGAATAGGTTGCGATCAAATTATTATTTTAGAGCCACCGATTAATCCTTCGGCAGATTTTTATTATAAAGTTTATAATGCGGATGGTAAAAGTGCTGATCAATGTTTGAATGGTGTTAGGTGTGCAGCTAGATTTGCATTAGATATTGGCCTTATAAAAAAATCATCTATAATCGCTGAAAGCGTTAGTGGTAAAATTGTCTTAACTGTGGATAATAACAGCCAAGTAGTTATTGCTAATTTAGGAATTATTCAGCCTAATATCCATGAATTATCATTCAAAATGTCAGAATTAAATACCGTAATTACGTTGTATAATTTATCTATAGGTAATAATCATGCTATTTGTGTAATTAATAATTCTATAATTAATAATGATTTTGCAAACAAGCAAAGAATAGAAGGTTTAGAGCATCAAATAGAAGATTTAGATCATCAAATAGAAGATTTAGATCATCAAATAGAAGGTTTAGAGCATCAAATAGAAGATTTGGATGATCAATGTTATTCTTTATTGGCTGACAAAATAGCTAATAATAAAGAATTATTTCCTCAAGGAGTAAATATTGGATTTGCTAAATTACTTGATGACAACAAAATTCAATTAAGGGTATTCGAGCGTGGTTCAGGAGAGACTTTAGCTTGCGGTTCAAATGCAGTTGCGGCTTTTTGGGTGGCTAAACATCTAAATTTAATTAATGATCAACTAGATATTGTGTTTAAACTAGGAAATTTAAATATAAAGTTGCTAAATGAAGAATTAATTACTCAAGGGCCAGTAAATTCTATATTTTGTGGTAAATTTAAAATTTAATAACTAATAAATTTTTAAATAAATAATTTAATTAATTGCATAATATGTTTAAATTTAATAATATAAATACTTATTTAAAATAATTATTTTAATAATTGAAATTAAGCAAATTAAACTAAGGAGTTAAATTATGGTAAAGCTTCTACAAAATACTAAGAAAGTATTTAATTTTAGTTGGGTGATAGCAAGCATAATTGCAGTTTATCCTGTTTCTTCTATATATGCTAATAACGTTACTTATAAAGGAATACGTTATGGTTCGAGTGAAGATCCATTTTCATTACAAATTAAGGGAGCTTTAAAATTAGATCAAAGATTATTTTTAGGGAAAACTTATAATGTTTTTCATAATGGCGCACTTATTAGAGAATTTTCTTTAAATTTTGATGGCAGTTTTGGTAAAGATATATCGGTAGCTTTAGGGTTAGGTTTTGATCCAATTGAATCTAAAGTTGATGTCGATGATGCTTATATAACTTATCAAGGGTTTAAAGGTTTTGGAGATAATTTTCAGATCTCTATAGGTAAAGTTAACCCTACCTTTTGTTTAGAAAATCATAGTAGTGGTAAATGGATCCCGTTTTTAGAAAAAAGTTCTGTAACTACTGCATTTCGTCCAAGTCCAGGTTTAGGGGTTAGCATTAATAAATGGCAAAAAGATTATTCTTTAAATGCATCAATTACCCAACCAAAATCTAATGAGAATTTAGTAGATGCAGATGGTAATAAAGTAAGCAAATCAGATCGCTTTCAATATAATGCTAGAGTAACTAAAGCTTATTTATGGAAATCAAATCAATTAATTCAAGCGGGGGTGTTTGGTAATTATAATAATGATCAAGGTTTGGGGATAGAATTCTCAACATCTCCAGAGTTAAAAACCAGACATTCTACTAGTGGGTTATTGAATACTACTAAAAATACTCCTAATAAAATTAATAGCAGAATTAAGTCTAAAAATCATTATACAGTTGGAGCAGAAATTTTAGCGCAAAATGGTCCATTTAGTGTAGATTTAGAGTATCAATTCACTAAAGTCAACCGAGATAAAACTCAAGCTCCTGACAATTTAAAATTCAAGGGCTATAGATCTAATGTTAATTATGTGTTAACTGGGGAGTCTAGAAAATTTAATAGTTCAAACGGGACTTTGGGGCAAGTAATCCCAGAAAGTTCTTCAGGTGCTTGGGAAATATCTGGTAGATACGATTATTTAAATTTAAACAACAAAGATATTATTGGTGGTAGAGCTCACCACATGGGAGTAGCTGCAACTTGGTATGCTAATTATAATTTTTCTACTACTATTGAATATGTAAGATCTAAGATTAATAAAAGAGAAACTTTAGAAAGATTAAATGTAAATACTATAGGAGCAAGGTTACAGCTTGTGTTTTAATAAATTATTTAAAATTAAAATATCTAATAATTTAATAATTCCTTATTTTTATGCGGCTACTTTGTTATTATCTTTAGCAGCTTTATTAGGTTCAATTTTTATAGAAAATGTTATATTAATTGAACCTTGTATTCTTTGTATATTACAAAGGCTTTGTTTTATTTTAATCTTAATAACTAGTTTTATGATGTTAATTATTAATTATTTTTTAATTACACATAAAGCTTTAATTAATAAATTTTTATTAAGATTTGTATTAAATTTAACTGGTACAGTTAGTGTTAACTTATTTGCTTTACTAGGTATGTTGATTGCAGCTAGACAATCTTGGCTACAGATTTTTCATAGCTCTATAATTTCATCTTGCGGGGCTGGATTAAAAGCATTGTTACGTGAATATAATATTTTTCAAATAATTTTCATGGCTATCCAAGGAGATCTATCTTGTTCTTCTATAGGAATGCGTATTTTAGGTTTATCTTTAGCTAATTGGGGACTTATTTTATTTACCGTGATTTGTTTATTAGGAATTATAATTATATTTAAATTACATAAACAAATTTTCCTTATTAGTTAATAATTTTTTTATATTTTCTTTATGTTTAAGTATTATTAATATACTTAAAATTATTATACAATTACTTAATTCTTGAGAAATTTCAAATGGTTTATTTATTAACCATAAGTTAAAGCTACATAAAATGATGGCAATACAAGATGCGCTTAAAGCAGCTAATGAAGAGATCCTGCACAACATAAATATTAAAATCCAGGCAATTAAAACAAATAATGCTAATTGCCAACAGATCGCCAACATGATCCCTAAAGTAGTTGCTACTCCCTTACCTCCTTGAAATTTAAAAAATATAGGAAATAAATGTCCAATAAACACGGCAATAGTCACAGTTGCAATTACTAGATCTTGCATATTCAACCATTTTGCGAGATAAACCGGAATCAAACCTTTAGCTAAATCTAAAATAAATACTATAGCGGCTACTTTTTTCCCGCCGATCCTTAGCATATTAGTGGTTCCAGGATTATTAGATCCCATAGTTCTAGGATCAGGTAATTTTAAGCAATTAGATAATAAAATTGCATTAGAAATTGAACCTATAATGTAAGAGAAAAAAATCAAATTGAAAGTTAATAAATCAAATTTTAAATTAGTAAACATAATTTAAGATGGTAAAATATTTATTACTTTACTGCAAGATTTTTTAAGTTTTAATTTATTTGGGTTACTATGACAAGTTGCCATTAAGTTTAGGAATTAGAGGATATGTTTTTTCATTCTAAGGGCTTAAGCAAAAATAACTTGGAACCTCAGTTCGACGAAATTAAAAAGCTAATAGTTTTTCTCGTGTTCAACAATCAAACATAAGAAAAAACTTAATAGGTCGTTAATGATTTTCTAGGCTTTTTAATTTTTGTCGAACTGAGGTTTAAACTTAACGGGGTGAGGCAAAAATTTAAATGAAGTTGTAAAAGATATGTGCACACGATAGTTATACTATAAGAGATTTTAGCAATAATTTTGTCGAACTGGGGTGTTAACTAGATTTCTACTTTTATAAATCTAAATTCTCTCGGCTTTAAATCTTTAGGCAATACAATATTGCCAAATCTGATCCTAATTAATCGATTAACAATTAAATTTTGTGCAGCAAATAATCTTTTTACCTCTCGATTTCTACCTTCAGTTAATACTACTTTATACCAATTATTAGAATTTTTTGTATTAATTAAAGTTATACTTTTGAATTTAGCTATACCATCTTCTAATACCATTCCTTGAGTAAATAACGATAACTGTTCTACAGTTATCTCTGATCCATAAACTCTAACTAAATACTCTCTTTCTTGATTAAAATTAGGATGCATTAATCGATGAGCTAAATCACCATCATTAGTAAATAATAATAATCCAGAAGTATTTAAATCTAATCTACCAATAGAGATCCATCTTCCATAAGACACTGTTGGCAAATCTTCAAAAACTGTAGGACGATTTTTGGGATCAGATCTAGTACAAATATTCCCAATTGGTTTATGATATAATAATAACTTGATTTCTTGAGAATTTTTAAAATCTTTCAAAATTTTATCATCTAAACTAAATTGTTCTGTACCAGTTACTTTAGTTCCTAATAATGCTATTTCACCATTCACTTTCAAACGCTTAAATTTAATCCACTCTTCTATAGCTCTTCTAGAAGCTAACCCTTGATTAGATAAAAATTTTTGAATACGTTGCAACATATAATTAACACATAATTAAATTAATTTAATTTACAAATTCTTCTTGAGATAAAATTTCCATAATTTTAGGTAACGTAGGTAATTGTTCTAATTTTTCTAAACCAAAATATGTTAAAAATTCTTTGGTTGTAGCATATAAACCTGGTTTACCTGCAACATCTTTATAACCAACAACCCTAATCCATCCTCGTTCTTCTTGTAAAGTTTTAAAAATACTTGGATTAATACTAACTCCTCGGATTTGTTCAATTTCACCTCTAGTTATTGGTTGTCGATAAGCAATTAAAGCTAATGTTTCCAAAAATGCCCTAGAATATTTTTGCGGCTTTTCTTGCCATAATTTAGCAACCAAATGTGCATATTGAGATTTGGTTATAAATTGATATCCACTTGCAGTACATACTAATTCAACTCCACGATAATCATTTTGCTGTTGCAATAATTTTATTGCATTTGTAATTTCATCTATAGTTGGACATTGATTCTCTTCAAACAGATCCATAATTTCTTTTATGGTCATACATTTACCTGCAGCTAATAATAAGGCCTCTAAAATCAAAGGTAATTCATTAGAAATATTAAAGATATTGTTCATCATTTATTTATTAATCTTATATAAATAGGAGAGAAATTGTTCATCATTTATTTATTAACCTTATATAAATAGGAGAGAAATTGTCTGTTTGTAAAATCTCTAATAATTCCTCTTTAACTAATTCTAAAATTGCTAAAAAAGTTACAACTATTCCTAACCTGCCTTCTGTGGAATGAAATAAATCCGAAAATAAAAAAAATTTACTTTGTTCTAAAGATAAATCAATCTGATATTCTAATGAACGTAAAGTTGTTAAAATATGTGTCATTTTATCTCTCACTGATAAATTATCACTTATAATTTTATGTGAAGCATTCAAATCTTTTCTAACTAAAACTTTTTTTAATGCAGATAATAACTCATCGAATTTAATTTCTGGTTGAAGACAAAATTTATTATTATCTAGTAATGTTGGTAATTGAATAACAAAATAATCTCTATCTTGACGTGGCAGCTGATCTAAATTAACTGCTGCTTGTTTAATTTGTTCATATTCTTGTAATTTTCTTACTAATTCTGCCCTAGGATCTTCTTCAGTTTGTTCTGAGTGTAACACGGGCAATAACATCCTAGATTTAATTTCAGCTAAAATGGCTGCCATTTCTAAATAATCAGCAGCCAGATCCAAGTTAGATAATTGCATATATTCTACATATTCAACATATTGATACGTAATTGATGCTACCGGTATATCTAAAATATCTAAATTGTTTTTACGGATCATATATAACAATAAATCTAAAGGACCTTCAAACATTTCTAAAATTACTAGCATAGCATCCGGAGGAATATATAAATCCTTAGGGAATTTTGTAATTTCTTTACCTTGTACTTTAGCTAAAGCAAGTTCTGTTTGCATAATTATTAATTATTATTTTATTTTATATGTTTGAAATAAAACCTTCATTGATTAACATTTCTTCTATTAATTCCATAATAATATGTCCAACTGTAATATGCACTTCTTGGATCCTAGCTGTAATATTTGAAGGAACAATAAAAGAATAATCACACAATTCATTCGCAATTCCACCATTATTGCCTAATAACCCTACAGTTACAATTTTCATTTTTCTTGCTAACTTAAACGCTGCTAGCACATTAGCGGATTTTCCTGAAGTTGTGATCCCTAATAATACATCTCCAGCTCTACCTAGTCCAGATAATGGCCTAGTAAAAACTTCCTCGAAACTATAATCATTACTAGTTGCAGTTAACATAGAGGTATCCATTGCCAATGATATAGCAGGAATTGATTGACGATTTATGTTAGATCTAAACCGTACTAATAATTCAGTAGCTAAATGCTGAGCATCTGCAGCAGATCCTCCATTTCCACACAATAATAATTTACCATTATGTTTAATTACATCTTTAATAATAGTAGCTATTTTAATTATTCTAATTAACTCATTTTCATCATTTATAATCTGATTTTTTACATTAATTGATTCTAAAAATGCTTGTTTTACTATAGATGTATATTTACTCAAATTAACTCCTAATAAATAAACCCGACAAAAAGTTAAATAAATACCTTAATAAGTTTTTATAATTTTTATAAATATATTATGTTAACCGCAATTAAGCTAGTGCAGATTGTTCATCCCGTATAACATAGTTTAATGAATTTTCATTAGTGCTTAATAAATCTATATAATTTAAATATTGTTCTACGGCAACGATAAAAGCTGGTTGTAAATTTTCTTTATTTTCGGTGTGAAATATAATTAAATCATTACAATTAATAACTTCTCCATAAAAACAACCGGTGCGGCTAATATAATTAATTTTAGCCATAAAATTTTTATGCTTAATTAGCATATAAAACAACTATATAATTAACTTAATTTAGTAACAAATGAAATAAACGATTTAACTAATTCTTTCAATCTTGTTAGTACTTTATCTTCAATCAATTTACCTTTATCATTAAAAGCTTGATAGGCTAACGGTAAAGAAAACATTCCAGGAAAAACTATCGAACCACAACCTTCAAATGGAACTCTAAGTGCCCAAAGACCACGTTCACCACCAGCTAAAGCAGGAGAAGCTGATAAAAATAAGACTTTTTTATTAATCCAAGGCATAGGTTGATAACGAGAAATCCAATCAAATATATTCTTAAAATAACCAGGATATGAATAATTATACTCTGGAGAAGCGATAATTAAACCATCTGCTTTAGATAATTTACTTTTAAATTTTTCAGCAAATTCTGGAAAACCTTTATTAGTTTCTAAATCTTGATTATAACTAGGCATATCATAATCTGATATATCTAAGATTTCTATTTCAACTTTATGCTCTTTAACTATACTTTCTACAATTTGGATTAATTTTTTATTACATGAATCCTTACGTAAAGACAAAGCAAATGCTAATAATTTCATTAATATGCCCCTTATATTCTTTATTGTAATAACTAAATTTATTTTTTTTATAAAATCTTATCAATATAATAATTGCAATATATATTA
>CAIKKE010000130.1 GCA_903827925.1 uncultured Francisellaceae bacterium | reverse complement strand
TAAGTTAAACATATGATTGTTATTTATTAAAATAATTTACTATAAACTTTTAGATCTATTTTAATGTGATAATGTTAGATTGTTGCTAGGTTTCATGATTTGAGGGTGATTAAAGTCATATAATCATGGTAGTTTTATCTATCTCTTCTTCTGTCATTTGATCAGTCTCCTTGTTATGCGTAAGGATTCAAATATTAATTTCTGTTAAAAATCAAATAAGTATTAGCTTGCAATAATTTTAATTAAATTAAAATGTGGTTTTAGCTGGACGTTTAGCAAGATAATCTTACCCTATAGATAGATAAAATTATTGATTAACTATTACGTTTATTAAAGCTGGATCCCAGGAAAAAATGTTATTGCTTTATTAATTTTAATATGCGACCATTAATAATTGCAGAGTTAGCTATTGCATTTACAAGTTTATGTTTCAACTATGACTAAACAAAAGATTAGTTAGGTCGATAATATCTTATAAAAAAAATATGAGATGTCTGACATAAAATATAGCTAAATTAGCTTGATAGATTGACTTTGAATTGCCAATATTGATACACATATTTTTTTTATGGGGGGAGGGCGATTCAAGTGGTTCAAATGGATTACAATCATCAACTTATTGCTGTAAAGTCTATCAATGTTAAACAAGATCTAAGAAAATTAAAACAACAATTAACTGTAATTCGTGAATGTTTAGTAGAAAAAGATAAAATTATTGAAGGTTTAAAATTAGATTTAGCTCACTTGGTAGATCAATTACCAAGACTAAAACAGCATAATGGGATGTTATCTAGCAATCATGTTTCAATCAAATAAATTCTTAGTTAAACTTTTTCTAACTAAAACTTTATTATTTTTTTATAAAGTTAGTTAGAAAAAGTTTGGTCATCAATAAACTTAAAAATAATAAAATTAAACTTAAATTAAATTTAAATTAAGCTTACACTTAATCTTAATTTAAACTTTAACAGGACTTCTAATAATGATCGTAAGCAGAGATTTTAATGCATTGTTAATTCCATCCGGGATGCCTATTATAATTGCAGCAGGAACAATATTTGAAGTTACTCAATTTAAAGGTAACATTGCAACTATTTATGTAGATGGTAATTTAGTTAGAGTAGCTAGAAAAGATTTAGATGCTATAGGGATCCAAAGTAAGACAATAAATATGGATCTGGATCCTAATATATCCACCTCTAATCAGACTAATTACAATATTCCGGATAAAAATATAGAAGGCCCAATTGATATAGAATTAGTATGGCAAGCTCTTAAAATGTGTTACGATCCGGAAATTCCGGTAAACATAGTTGAGCTAGGTTTAGTTTATGGTTGTCATGTGGTAGATAACAAAGTGGTGATAGATTTAACTTTAACTGCTCCAATGTGCGGTATGGGGCCTACTTTGATAGAAGATGTTAAAGATAGTATATTAGAAATTCCTAATGTACTTGAAGTCGAAACTAATATGGTTTTTGATCCTCCTTGGACTATTGAACGTTTATCCGAGGCTGCTAAAATTGAATTAGGGTTAATATAAAAAATGCGTTTAAAACAAATTAAGTTAGCAGGGTTTAAATCTTTTGTAGATCCTACAATATTACATTTAGATAACAATTTAATAGGGGTTGTTGGCCCCAATGGTTGTGGAAAATCTAATATCATAGATGCAGTAAAGTGGGTGTTAGGCGAAAGTTCTGCTAAAGATTTACGCGGCGAGTCGATGTTAGATGTTATTTTTAATGGATCTAGTATACGAAAACCCATAAGCTTAGCTTCAGTAGAATTATTGTTTGATAACTTGGAAGGTCAATTAAATCGAGAATATGCAAATTTTGCAGAAGTTTCTATACGTAGAGAAGTAGATAGAGAACGCCAATCTGAATATTATTTAAATGATAAAAAATGTAGAAAAAGAGATATTACAGATTTATTTGCGGGAACTGGATTATTGCAAAATGGGTATGCAATTATTGGACAAGGTACTGTTAGTAAAATTATTGAATCCAAACCTGAAGATTTAAGATCTTTTATAGAAGAAGCAGCAGATATTTCTATTTACAAAAAACGTCGACATGAAACTGAATTAAGGATTGGACATACTGAAGAAAATTTAAGTAGAGTCAAAGATATTATATTAGAACAAACTAGATTATTAGAAAAATTAGAAAAACAATCGATAGTTGCTAAAAAATATCAAGAACACAGCCAACAAAAACAACAATTAGAAATCAAATTATTAACTATAAAAGCTTATAAATTTAATCAAGAACTATTAAGTTATACAAAAAAAATTCAAGAAAGTTCTGTAAATTTAGAAAAAAAATCATCAGATAGAACTAATAATAATTTAACCTTAGAACAACAAAGATTAATTCAGCATGAAAAGTTGGATATTTATTCAACAATTAAAGAAGAATATTATAATTTAAATACCGAGATTGCTAAATTAGAACAAACTTTAAAATATACCCAAGAACAACAAATTAAATTTCAACAAGATTTATTATTAGTTAACCAAGAATTAGCGAAAATCAATGAACAATATCTTAAAGATCAACAATTAAAAGAAGAAATTACTAAAAATTTAATATTAGTTGAACATAATTATACTACAATTATTGAAAATAAAACTAATGCTGAACAAGAATGTTCTACTGCCCAACATGATTTAGAAGTTGTGCAAAAAAAATCTAATAATTTACAATTAAAATTGCAAGCAAATCAAAGCAAGATTAATCAATATAAAATTTCACTTGATCAAATTGAAAATTTATCTAAAGAATTATGTGCTAGGATCGAAAAATTGCATCATGAAAGCAATAATTATGATCAAAACAGCTTGTTAACAGAAATTTTATTATTAGAAAAAAAATTGCATCTAGAAGAAACAGCTGCTCAAGCTAAACATCAAGAATTATTAAGCATAAAAGACAAGATCCAGACAAAAAAAATTATTATTAAAAATTTATTAGAAAACAAGAATAGTTTACAATCTAATTTACATAAAATACAAGGAGCCATTGGTTCTTTAAATACTTTACAACAAGCTGCATTAGAATTAAATTCTTCAAAACTAGATTGGCTAGCTAAAAACAATATAGATCCTGAATTGTTATTTTTTAATCAATTAAATATTGAAGATGGCTTGGAAATTCCAGTGGCAGTTGTGTTGAATCAATATTTAGATGCTATTTTATTCGATAAACCCATCTCAGAAATTGAGATGGAAACTTGGCACTCAGTTAAAGATTTTCGGTTGGCAATTGTAGAACAAAAGTTATTATCTAATTTGGATGATAATTATGAGTCCAACCAAATGCCATCTAAAGATTTAGTAGATCAAGTTTCCATTGCGAGTAAAATCCAAAATAGTTGTTTAAAAAATCTATTTAAACATGTTTATTTGGTTAACAATTTAGAAGAAGGATTAAAACATCGCCATCAATTATTAGCTCATGAATTTTTTGTAACTAAAAATGGCGAATTACTCGGAGCAAATTGGTTAATTATCGACAAAATTGATAACAAACAAAAAATTTTATTAAGAAATAAAGAATTAAAACACTTACAAGAAAATTTACAAACTGTAGAACAAGAACTAGCAACTATAAATTTAAACATTGACATGGAAGAAAATTTTTTAATTGATATAGAAAAAATTCAATCCGAAATAATTAATTATAATAAACAACAAGAACAGATTATACGAGCAACCATTTCTGATTTAAGCTGCAAAAAAAGCAAATTAGATGGAATCAAACATAGAATCACCAAAATTACTGAAGAAATCAAGGAATACCACAGCAAACTGAACAACTTGGCTTCTAAAGAGCAAAATTTAAGATCTAATTTGTCCAATGAAATCCATGAAATTTCCAACTTATCTCTCCAAGAACAAGAATTATCTAGCCAAAAATTATATTTACAAGAAAACATTCAACCTTTATTAGAAAAAAATAAATTAACTGCTAAAGAATTCCATGAAATTTCCTTAAAAAAACAACAATTAGCAACTACCAACCTTGGTTTAGAAGAAGCAACTGCTAGATTATTAAATCAAATTAACATTTTAGAAGAAAAACGTTATAAGTTACAAACAGAATTAAATCTTAACAATTCTCCACTTCCACCATTAGAATTGCAATTGGAAGCTTTGTTAAACGATAAAGTAGCACTAGAAACAAATTTACAAACTGCCAAAAACAGGCTACAAGAAGTTGAATTTAGCATACAAGAGCTAGAAAATTCTCAAGAAAATTTAAATGAAATTATAGAACAATTGCGTGCAAACTTAGAAAAGTTAAAAATAGAACAACAAGCAATTTCAGTAAGAATTGATGATCTTGCAGAAACTCTGCAAAACAATTATGCGATTAGTTTAAAAGAAATTTTACAAGATCCAAATCTTTTAGTTGAAGAACATCAATTAGACTTATGGCAAGAAAAATTAGATACAATTAATAAAAGTATTAATAAATTAGGGATGATTAATTTGGCAGCCATTGAAGAATTTAATTTAGAGTCAGAAAGAAAAAATTATCTTGATTTACAATTACAAGATTTAACTACTGCTTTGGAAACCTTAAGAAATGCAATTGCTAAAATCGATTTAGAAACCAGAAAAAAATTCAAAATTACTTTTGATGAAATTAATATAAATTTTCAACAATTATTTCCAACTTTATTTGGCGGAGGTGGCGCTTATTTGGAATTAACTAGTAATGATTTATTATCTACTGGTGTAAATGTTTTTGCTCACCCTCCAGGTAAAAAGAATAGTAGTATATATTTATTATCCGGTGGAGAGAAAGCATTAACTGCAGTAGCCTTAATCTTTTCTATTTTCAAATTAAATCCAGCACCATTTTGTATTTTAGATGAAGTAGATGCCCCCTTAGATGAAGCTAACGTTATTAGGTATGGAGATCTTTTAGTTTCGATGTCTAATAAAATACAATTTATATTTATTACCCATAATAAAACTACCATGAAAATTGCTAATCAACTAATTGGGGTTACCATGAAAGAGCCTGGTGTATCTAGACTAGTATCTGTAAATGTTGATGAGGCTGTAGCATTAATAGATTGAAATTACTATGGCATTAAATTTAAACCTTAAACATAAAGTAGAAAAAATAACAAAATTATTACAACAATACGAATATGAATATTATATACTTAATGCCCCCAGTGTTTTAGACTCAGAATATGATAAATTATTACGCGAATTAGAAGAAATAGAATCTAAGCATCCAGAATTAATTAATAAGTATTCCCCTACTCAAAGAGTTGGCGGTAAAGTTGCTAAAGAATTTCCACCAGTTGAACATACCATTCCAATGTTATCTTTATCTAATGCATTTACTGAAAAGGAAGTATTAGAATTTGATAGAAAAATTCAAGAAAAACTTGATAATCAAAATCTTAAAGTTACTTATATATGTGAGCCTAAAATAGATGGCTTGGCAGTTAATTTACTGTATATTAATGGAAAGTTAACCATTGCAGCAACTCGTGGGGATGGCAGAATTGGGGAGGAGGTTACTTTAAATTGCCGCACAATTAAAGATCTACCTTTACAATTATTAAATTATGATCCAGAACTAGATGGCCAGGAAATTGAGGTTCGTGGTGAAATATATATGAAGAAAGATATATTTAAACAATTAGTTGCACAAGCTAAACAAGCTGGCAATAAAATGTTAGTTAATCCTCGGAATGCAGCTGCCGGTAGTTTAAGGCAACTTGATCCTAAAATTACTGCTCAAAGAAAATTATCTTTTTTTGCATATGGTGCTCACGGTATTTTAAGCATAAACAATCAATTTGCTACTTTACAAAAATTAAAACTTTTTGGGTTTGCAATATCTAATAAAGTCCAACAAACACATACTATTCAAGAATGTTTAAGTTTTTATTATACCATTCTAGCAGCTAGAAATACTTTAAACTATGATATAGATGGTGTTGTTTATAAAGTTAATGATTTTAACATTCAACAAATCTTGGGTTTTATAGCCAAAGCACCTAAATGGGCAATTGCCCATAAATTTCCTGCAGAAGAAGCTGTAACTCAATTATTAGATGTAGAATTTCAAGTTGGTAGAACCGGCGTTATAACCCCAGTAGCTAAATTAGAACCAGTGTTTGTTGGTGGAGTTACAGTACAAAGTGCGACTTTACATAATATTCAAGAAATGGGGCGTAAAAACTTAATGATTGGAGATTTTGTTATAGTTAGAAGAGCTGGAGATGTTATTCCTGAAGTAATGAAAGCATTACCTGAACGTCGAGATTTGTCGGTAGTTAAAACCATTGAATTCCCTAAAACTTGTATAGTATGTGGCTCTAAAATTGAAAACATCGGTTCAGAAATTATTTTTAAATGTACCGGTGGATTACATTGTAAATCTCAATTAAAAGAAAAATTAAAGCACTTTGCTTCTAAAAAAGCAATGGATATTGAAGGTTGCGGAGATAAATTAATAGAACAGCTAGTAGACGCTAAATTATTAAATAAATTATCAGATTTATATGCAATTAATTTTGATCAATTAATTCATCTACCAAGAATTGGCAAAAAATCCGCCCATAATATATTTAATTCTATTGAAAAAAGTAAGCATCCTACTTTAGCTAAATTTATTTATGCATTAGGAATTAATGAAGTTGGCGAAGAAACTGCTAAATTATTAGCTAAACATTATGGTTCTTTAGCTACTCTCATGCAAGCAACAGTTGAAGATTTATCTAATATTTATGGAATAGGAACTATTGTAGCCAACCATATATTTAATTTTTTTAACGATCCAATTAATATAAATGTTATTAATCAATTATTTAAATTAGGTTTAAACTTATCTGAAAATTATAAAATTTCAACTGACCCACAAAATTTAACTCTTAATAATGAAATTTATAATAAAATTTTTGTATTAACTGGAAATTTAGAAAATTTTACCAGAGAACAAGCTAAAAATTTATTAGAACAAATGGGAGCCAAAGTAACTAACAGTATTTCTAAAAAAACCAATTATTTAGTAACAGGTTTGGATCCTGGATCTAAACTTCAAAAAGCTCAAGATTTAAATATTCCAATTTTAAATGAACAAGAATTTTTAAAATTAATTAATTTTGCTAATAAATAAATTTAAATAATTGATTTCGGAGAAAATTATATGGCCAATCATAATACCTATCATAATCATAGAATTTTAACTGGAGATACCCCTACGGGCAAATTACATTTAGGCCATTGGGTAGGATCTTTAGAAAACCGCATTGCATTGCAACAAGAATATGAATGTTTTTTTATTATAGCTAATATGCATGCCTTTACTACCAACAAAAACAACCCTAAACAAATAAGAGAAAATGTAGAAAATATTATATTAGATTATTTATCTGTTGGTATAGATCCTGCCAAAAGTAGCATTTTCTTACAATCTGAAGTTCCTGCTATTGCTGAGCTTAGCTTTTTATTTAGCATGTTAGTTCCATTAGCTAGAATATTAAGAAATCCTACGATTAAAAAAGAAATTAGAGATAAAAATTTAGGAGATAACTACCCTTTTGGTTTTTTACTATATCCAATAGGACAAGTTGCAGATGTTTTAGCATTTAGGGCAAATTTAGTACCAGTTGGTGAAGATCAAATACCTCACATAGAATTAACCCGTGAAATTGCCAGGTTATTTAATCAAATATATTGTAATGTTGATCCTCAAATTAAAGACGAAAATCATCAAAAGCATGGCGGATTATTAGTTATACCTGAAATTAAATTAGGTAGAGAAAAAAGATTAGCAGGTATAGGCCCCCCAGGAAAAGATGGTACATTACTTAAAATGAGCAAATCCTTAAATAATGCAATTTTTTTAAGCGATAATTCTGATATAGTTAGCAAAAAAGTAATGCAAATGTATACTGATCCTAAACGTTTGAAAGCTACTGATCCTGGAGAGATAAATAATAATCCTTTATGGATTTTTCATCGTGCGTTTAACCCAGATCTAGATTGGGTTAAAAATGCAGAAAATCTTTATAGTTTAGGTAAAATTGGAGATGTTGAATGCAAGAAAAAATTAATTGAAGTATTAAATGATTTTCTAGATCCTATTAGAAACAAACGAGCTATGTATGCAAATGATCCAAATATAATTATAGATGTTTTACAACAAGGTACCATCAAAGCTAATGAAATTGCTGAAGAAACTTTAAGTTTAGTAAAAAAACATATACATCAAGATTTTTGGGGAAGAAAAATTATGGTAAACTTAGATAAACTTTAAAAATTCATACTTTATCTTACTATTACTCAATAAAAATCTATTGCAGGTAAACTATATACATAGTAAAATTCATTATAAAATAAAAAAATTTATTGAAATGGATTAAAGTTATGGTTGAATTTTATCTTTATAAAGAGCAAGAAGATGGGTTTAATACAAATGGGAGACTTTCATGCGACAAATAATTACTCATATCATTACAACTCAACAATATCTAAATATCCTTAATTAATATACAGAAATCACAATTACCATTTTATTTTCCATTTTAAACATTATTCAGATATTATTTTTATAGACTTACCAGAAAAAGCAATTCCCATTAAACAAACGTTGTTAATTCCTCTAGCAGTTAACTCTGTGATATATTCGGAAGTTTTGATTTGTAACAATGCTTCCTTAGCAGCCTCTCTTAAATTCACATCATTATCATGATTAATCGCTTTAAATTCCATAACAATTCCAAGTTTATTAAGATCTTTCGGAATAATTAATAAATCATAACGACCATACCCTGATTCTCTATTCGAACGAATTTCATAATTGTCTTTAAGACCAGATAAAATTCCCAACATTAACCCTTGATAAAACACTTCTTGTTTAGTTTTACTAGTATCATGAAAACTAGTCATCTCGACAATTGCATTTTGTAATTTACGCTCAAACTCTTCCACCTTACCAAAGGTAAGTGCCGCTAATAATTCTTGATACCAAATTATACCACGATTACCAGATAACCATTCTCTAAATACTTGTTTATATAAAAATTCTACTTCTTTGTTAGGGATAGCAAGCTCACATATATTACCGTATTCAGCAAACTCGGATGATAAAACTTTAAGATAACCAGACATAAAAAACAGCCCCCAAATCGCTGCTCGATTCTCTTTTAAGTCTTGAAAAACTATATGTTCATCAACTATTTCTTTAATAGTTTCGCCTTTAATTAATTGTCCAATCTTATCTTGGGTTGCAAGCTCTGAAGTCGTTAATAATTGTCTAATTAATTCATTACCGCTAGTATTGATCCAATATGGAAATATTTTACCTTCTTCTTTTATAAAAGATATAACAGAGTAAGGGTTATAAATGATGGTCCCTGAAAAATTATAACCGTTATACCATTCTTTAGTTTTAGCAAGATCAGCTGGTAATTTAGAAATAGCTAATAATTCATTAGTTTCTTGTTCAGTAAATCCAAAATAATTTGAATATTTTTTATTGAGTACAGAGTAAACTTTTACATTATTAAGGCCAGAAAAAAAACTTTCTTTAGATACTCTTAATATTCCAGTTAATACTGCCCTTTTTAATAAATTATCATCTTTTAATGGTTCTGATAAAAAATTTCTAAAAAATGGCATTAATTGTTCATAATAACCATGTAAATATGCTTCTTGAATTGGAGTATCATATTCATCGATTAATAATATTGGTTTAGCATTGTAATATTTAAATAATAATTCTAGCAATCTTTTAATAGAACTTTCTAGCCTAACTGGACTAATTTTTTCATCTAAAATAGCTGTAACGTAGGCTTTATCATCTTCTGAGGTTAAAACTGATTCTAATTCTTTCCTATGCTGTCTATATGCTCCAGCTATAATAGAAGCTATCTTTTCTATACAAAGTTGCAAATTAGGTTGTTTAATATCTTTAAAACTAATAAATACCACAGGATCTTGACCTTGAAGCTGCATACAAATTAGATCTTGAGCTATTTTTAAACCATTAAATAATTCCTTGGTAGATTCACCAGCAAACTCAGCTGCAAAAAAATACTGTAACATCGAAAGATTTAAAGTCTTACCAAATCTGCGTGGACGAGTTAAAATTATAGCTTGAGTACCATCACCAAGAATTTCTTTAATTAATAGTGTTTTATCAACAAATAAATAACCTTCACCTGTAATTGGGTTTTTATAGTCAATTAAAGTTTTAAAATCACTAACACCTAATGGTAGCTCTTGCATAAATTAGTCCTATTTTATTTAATCATAAATTTATTATATATTACTAATACATCATGTTACCTTCTTTTCTAGACTAATATAATATTTTTTATAATTAATCATCAATAAAAGTAGTTAGATCAATATTAAAACGCTTTAACAAAAGTTTAAAATGACCGGTTGTACCTATTAGACAATCTGTAAATATCCTTCATTACTTACTTAATTATCATTATCAAGCAAAAAACCACCTACTTGAGCATTCCATAACATTTTATACAATCCAGGTTCCTGTAATAATTCATTATGCTTACCTGATTTGATTATTTTACCATTATCAAAAACTATAATACGATCCATTTTAAGTAGTGTAGATAAACGATGAGCAATCACAATTACCGTTTTATTTTCCATCAAACTAGATAAACTTGCTTGAATTTTTTCTTCAGTAAGCACATCTAATTGTGAAGTAGCTTCATCTAAAATTAAAATTGGAGCATTTTTTAAAATAGCGCGAGCAATTGCAATCCTTTGCCTTTGCCCTCCAGATAATTTAACCCCTTTTTCTCCTAATATAGTATTATAACCTTGAGGTAATTTAATGATAAAATCATGAGCATGTGCCTTAATAGCTGCTGAGATGATTTCTTTTTCAGAACTGTTTGGTTTCCCATAACGAATATTATCAATCACACTACGATGAAATAATGAAGGATCTTGATATAACATTGTAATATTATTTCTTAAAGAATCTTGATTAACCGATCTAATATCTTGATCATCAATTAAAATTCTACCTTGATTAACTTCGTATAGTCTTAAAATAAGATTTATAAAAGTAGATTTACCACTCCCTGAATATCCAACTAACCCTACTTTTTCTCCAGAACCTATAACCACTGATTTATTTTGAAATAACGCGGGCAAATTAGGATAACTAAACTTTATATTTTCGAATATTATTTTACCTTTATTTACAATTAAAGGTTTAGCATAGGGAATATCTTGTATGTCTATAGGTTGTAGCACAATCTGTAACCCTTGACGAATATTTCCAAATATTTCTGAAAAGGTTAAAATATCCATAGATAATGAACTTAAACAATTAATAATTACAATATTCACACTAATTAATAAAGTTAAATCTCCTGCAGTTATCCTGCTATTTTTAAAATCATAAACTAATAATATAAATATACTTGATTGATAAATTACAAAAGATACTCCTTGAAAAGCACTCATAAATAAAAACCACCAATCTCTTTTTTGTTCAGCAACTACGTAATGATTTAAATGAGATGTTAAATTTTTCAATTCATTACTTTTCGCAGAAAACAAATAAATATTAATAATATTACTAAAAATATCTACTACTTGCCCAATAACTGAAGATCTTTTTTGGGCTGCTTGAATACATAAATTTTCCGCTCGGTTATAAAAAAATTTTACTCCAAAAATAAATATCATGATCCAAATACATAATAATAAAGAAAACTTATAATTAACTGTCCAAACCGTAAAAATTGCAACTATTAAAGCAAAAAAATGCCCAACGAATCCATCTATAAATAATTTTAATAAATCCGGAACCCCAGTCATAACGTCTTTTATCTTGTTGGTTAAATCTCCAGTTAAATTATTATGAAATAACGTTATTGAATGACCTAACATTTTTTTAACCAAATTAACAGCTATGCTGCTTTTTAATTGAGGATTAATTTTTAACCAAATAAAATCATAAAACCTAAAGATTACTACAATAAATAATGAAAGACCTAAATACGCTATCATAGGAACAAATAATTCTGCAATAGCTTTATCCTCATTTAAATTTGGAATTTTATCAATAATAATTTTTAAAATATAAGGCTTTAAACTTAAATGAATCCCCCATGCAATTGCAATTATTAATTGTGCCAAAATTAATAATTTAAATGGCTGCAATATTTTATAAATAAATGAAATTATTTTTTGTTTTTTAATAATATATTTGTTCATTAAATTATCTATAATAGTTTATATTATTTTTTGTTTATTATTATTTATATTTTAGTAAACTTATATATAAAAATTGCTTGTAACAATACAAATAATATCATTAATCCTAAAGTACCAAATAATTTAAAGTTTACCCAAGTATTAGTATCAAAATAATAAACTACATATAAATTTAAAATTCCCATCAAAATAAAAAATAAAATCCATAATACCCCAAGTAGATCCCAAATCTTTTTTGGCAATTCTATTATATTATTATTTAATTTTTCAATAATTGATTTTTTGCCAAAAATCTGGGTTATTAAAAAAGCTATAGCTAAAATCCAATAAACAGCTGTAAGTTTCCATTTAATAAAAATTTCTTTCTTACAAATTAAACTAATTCCACCTAAAATTAATAAACAAAAAAAAGATACTAATTGTACAATTTTATATTTACCAGTATTTATTCTAAATATAATTAATTTACACAGAGAAAATAACATAGCAGTTACTGTAGCAAACATTAGCCCCTTATACTTAAAGGCACTAAAAAACAATATAATTTGAAATAATTCGGCTAATAATTCCATATGAATATTTTCCTTAAAAAATATAAATCTTTAATAGTTGCATAATTAACACATTTAAACATAATCTATTTAACACTTCCATTATTTTTTACGTTTTCAGTTATCCACTTAGAAAAGTAAAGATTTAAAAAATATTGCCAATTAAACCAGTATTTACACTCAATGCTCGAATAACTATTTTAACTCTAGCTAATGGATATTCAGTAATAGCAAATTCCAATTCTTCCCATAATAATTTGTACGGCAACCTTTCTGCTTCTAACAAAAAATCTCTTACCTGAAAAAAACTACCATTTAAAACAATTTCCAAACCATGCTTATATACTTTAAATGTTAACTTAGATTCTTCATTTTCTTCTTCCTGATCTTTTTCTTCCAAATTAGTTAATACTGAAACAGGGGGAAGATTTTTTAAGCTTATCACTTCTAAATTTTTATTATCTAAAATATTTTTTAAAATCAACATCATTTGAGCAGGAGAAATAAGCTTTTCTTTCATACCGAACAGTTTACTTTTTAACTCTTCATTTTCTTTATAAAGTTTTTTTATTTGTTCTTCCAATCTAACAACTGGATCTAATGATAATGTAGTTGAAACCTGAGTAATTTGACCTTGTAAATTAGAAATTTGTTGTTGCATTTTAGAAGCATTGCTAGAAATTTTATCTTTTAAATAATTTATTTGATCGAAAATTAAAACTTGCCACAATAAAAATACAACACATAATGAAGTTATTAATACTAATATTCTTTCTCTAATAGATAGTTGATCCACCTTGACGGATAAATCATAATAAATTTTTTTATAATTCATGATGAACCAACTATAAATTTCATCTGTTTATTTTGTTCATCAAAAAATATTTGTAATTTATCAAAAGTTTTCCCAGCAAAAATTTTGTTTTTACCTAGATTTTGTAAATATTGCAAAATGCTACTATTTTTAGTAATAACACCTTCTAAAGAAACATTTAACCCTTCATTAAAAAAATGAAATTTAGTGATCCACATATCATTAATTTCAGGTTCTGCTAAAGCATCTAAATATTGAGAAGTATTTACAGAGTCGTTATAGCTTATATTAATTAACGTCATATACATTTTTTGATTATTATCATTATTTTGCTGTAAAGTCGACAAAGTTTTAACAAGGGTTTTTTTATATTCTTCTGTAGGAATGGTTTTTTTTACCTTAACTAAACCTTTATTTAATTTTTCATGAGTCATTTGCAATTTTTCAAATTTTCTTTCAACTGTAAAATAATCATAAATTTTATAAATAGACATTATGAATAAAAAAACCATAATCACTATATTAATGATAACTATGTGATACATAGATAAAATTATTACTTGCTGTTCTGGTTCTTTATATAAGTTAATTTGTTGTAACATAATAATAATCTTAAGATATTTAAAATATTAATCTATATTTCTTAAAGCTGCCCCAATTGCCAACAGCCAATTAGCTTGTTCTTTAAGCGGCATATCCGAAAACCCAAGAATCTTATGTAAATCTAAATTATAAACTGGTAATCCTGATTGTTCTTTCAACCAACAAATGGTTTTTTCCAAATTGCAACCTGAAGGTAAAACACAAATAGTGTTGAAATTTACTGTTCTAAACATGTTGTTTGCATAATCTAATGAACGCTGCAATTCAGATAACAAATTATTGGCTATAGCAATCTTTTCTGGCATATTATCTACAACAGGATCAAAATTGTCTAATTGATTGATATCCAAAGTAGTATTTCTACAAATATATACATCTTTATTTTTCATTAATAAAATACTATTATTATTGTCAAATATTTTTAACACTAAACATCCTACCTCTTTAATTTCTGGATATAATGATACTATGTTTCTAATACATAATTCACTAATATCAATATATTTAAGATGTATATTAGATTTAGCTAATAATTTACCAATATTTTGAGATAGCTTAGCTTGCATAGCAACAGAATATGCTAATTTTATATTATCCGAAGATCTATTTACTGGGATCTCAAAAGAATCCAACATTGCATCATCTAATGGATAGTTTAAATAATCTTTGATCCCTAATAATATTGCTTTTTCTTTGCTATTATCAAGATCTGCTACAGAAGGTAATTCTATTAAAGAAATAACATATTGCTGATTAGATAATACATACGCTGCTCTAATTTGAAGTAAATTATTATTTTGAATGTAATTACTAATAATATTTTGAATTTTTTCATTTTGTTCTAGATCTTGGAAATCAAAATCAGTAATATTAAATTCAAATATTCCTTTAGATTTAATCACAAAATTTTTATCATCGTTATTAACTAAATGTACTAAAACAATTTTATCATTATTAATACTAACCCCCAATAACCCCTCAGGAAATCCATCTATGGTTTTTTTTTTAGCTAATTTATTTAATAAAAAAAATAATTGGCTTTTAATTGTTTCTAATAATTTCCCTTGTTTAAACGCAATAATATAGTCTTTAATTATATATTTTGGATGAAAATATTTTATTTTTTCTAATAATTTGGCAAAATTAAAAGATTTTATTTTAAATTTTGAATCTTTACATAATTTTATTATATTCAAAAAATCCCCTCATGGTTTTTACTAGGTAATTGACTAATAAATAATTTAATTTGACCGATAAATTTATTAAGAAGTATTATAAGATTTTTTACATTTAACATAAAATAACCTGAACATAATTATGTATCATCGAATTATTGATTATAAGTATACTTATATTTTAATTTTAACTTTGCTAATTAGCCAATCTAGTTTTGCATTGACCTTTGTTATACCTAAAGAAAGCAATATTGTCGGTAATATACAATATGTTACTGTATATCCAGGAGAGTCCTTAAGTGATATAGGTAAAAAATTTGATGTTGGGGTTTATGAAATGATAGAAGCTAACCCTGAATTAGATCCTTGGGATCCTCAAGTTGGCGCAGCTGTAGTTATACCTACTCAATTTATTTTGCCAGCAACTAAACTACAAGGCATTGTTGTTAATTTAGCAGAAATGCGACTATACTACTATCATAATATTAATAAAGTTAATATGGTCACTACCCACCCTATTGGTATAGGCAGAAAAGGCTGGGCTACCCCATTAATAGAAGCTAAAGTTGTAGATAAACAATATAATCCTACTTGGAGACCTCCTATATCTATAATTAAAGAACATGCCGACAAAGGAGATCTTCTTCCAAATATCGTGCCTCCAGGCCCCAGTAATCCTTTAGGAGAATTCGCAATTTATTTATCAACACCTGGTTATTTAATTCATGGTACCAATCGTCCTGGTGGAATAGGGTTACGTACTACTAGTGGATGCATTCGTTTATTTCCAGAAGATATACGATCTTTATATAATCAAATTTCTATAGGAACTTCTGTAAAAATTATCCATGAACCTTATAAAATAGGCTTAAGTAATAATCAATTATACTTAGAAGTGCACGAGCCATTATCTGATGCATACTATAACAAAGAATCTAATGAAATAATTATGCGAAAAGCTATTAATAATGCCATGACTTTCCATAATATCAATATTAACAACTATCTAAATTGGTCATATTTACAGGAAATCTTAAAAAAATTTACTAAAATAGCTAATGGTTACCCTTTATTAGTAAATTTAGATGAGTTAACTGCTTCACACAAAGAACAATTAGCAGAAAACAAAATTATGCCGACTAATAATGGAAAAACTTAATAATTAGCTATTGATTTGGATAAAAAATAATTATGAAATTAAAATTATATTATGCTAGAAACTCTGGATCTTTTGTTGCCAGAATAATTATTCATGAACTGAATCTACCTTGTGATTTTATTGCAGTCACTCAAAAAACTTTAATGACTGAACTTAACGAAAATTTTTTAAAAATAAATCCAAAAGGACGTTTACCTGTATTAGTTACTGAAAATGGAGAGATTATCACTGAAAACCAAGTGATTTTGCAATATTTAGTAGATACTTATGCAGCTCAAAGGGAAATGCAATCTTTATTGCCATCTTTAAATAACCATACACGTTACAAAATATTGGAATGGGTAAGTTTTATTAGAATAGATTTGCATTACAATTTTTATTTACTACATAATTCAGAAATTCCTCCAGAATTAAAAGAAAAATTGTTCAAATCAACATTAAAAGAAAAATTAAAATATCCAGAGTCCATGTTAAATAATAAACAATATTTAGTAGATAATTTTAGCATAGCAGATGCATATTTGTTTGTGATCTTAGTATGGTTAAAAGATGTTAAAATTGATATTACAGAATATCCTAATTTAGCTAAATATTATCTTTTATTAAACGAGCGCCCTTCGATTAAACTATCGTTGAAAGAAAAAAACATGCAATAAAATATTTTATTAAAAATGGTGAAATCTTATCGGTCTAGCCCTGCAATCTCTAAATATTAATGGATCTTACTCCGAAAATGGCGTACAATTACGGAATGAGGTTCTATATTTATGCTACCTAGATTATTAAAATTACCTACAACAGCAAGCTTATTTTTGTTTGGGGCTAGAGGCACAGGCAAAAGCACCCTGCTACAAACAGAATTTAGAGATATTAAACATATACTTTTTAATTTATTAGATCCCGTACAAGAAGAAGAATTAAGCATGCGTCCCCAGGAATTGGAGGCTCATGTATTGGCTTTACCGAAAGATGTTACTCATGTAATTATTGATGAAGTGCAAAAAATTCCTAAATTGTTAGATTTAGTTCATAAATTAATTGAAAAAACTGAACTAAAATTTATTTTAACAGGATCTAGCGCCAGAAAATTAAAACGCGGAGGAGCAAATTTATTAGCAGGAAGAGCATTTGTTTATAATTTATTTCCATTTTCTTTTTTAGAGTTAGGTGATAAATTTGATTTAGATCATGCTTTAAGGTGGGGGTTATTGCCTAAAATACAATTTTTTTCTTCAGATGAACAGCGGTTTAAATTTTTACAAGCTTATACAAATACTTATTTAAAAGAAGAAGTTTGGTTTGAACAAATCATAAAAAAATTAAATCCTTTTCGTAAATTTTTAGAAATATCAGCACAAGTTAACGGTAAAATTATTAATTATGCTAATATTGCGAGAGATGTTGGAGTAGATGATAAAACTATTGCAGAATATTTTTCTATTTTAGAAGATACATTAATAGGATTTTTTTTGGAGCCTTTTAATAATTCTTTTAGAAAGCGTTTAAGTGCTAAACCAAAATTTTATTATTTTGATCCAGGCGTAGTACGTTCGTTAATTAGACAATTATCCCTACCTTTACGCGTAGGAACTAGTAGTTATGGCGAAATATTTGAACATTTTATTATTGTAGAATGTTTTAAATTAGCTACATATTATAAACCAGAATATAGATTTTCTTATTTAAGAACTAAAAATGATGTAGAAATTGATCTAGTAGTAGAAAGACCAGGATTGCCTATTTTGTTTATAGAGATCAAAAGTTCATCTTCGTTGACAGCTGAAGATTTAAATGGTTTTATAAAAATAACTGAAGATTTTGGAGAATGTGAAGCAGTTTGTTTAGCTAAAATAGCTAGATCGAAATCTTATGGGAAAGTTACTGTGATGCCATGGGAGTTAGGTATTAAAAAATTTTTTATATAATAAATTTTGTTTTAGTTAAATATTTAAATTCTAATAATATTCTTTTTTAATAACATAATTTGATCTCTAATAGCTGCGGCTTTTTCAAATTCTAAATTCTTAGCTAAAATTTGCATTTGTTTTTCTAATTTTTTAACTTGTTTATTAAAATCTTGTATAGATTGAATTTTTGTTAAATTCAATTCTAAATTAGGATCTGGTTCTTGGTTTTTTACAAATGGATCTATTTCTAAAACATCAATAACCGTCTTAATAATAGTTTTAGGAACTATGTTATTTTCATGATTATATATAGTTTGAATTGCTCTACGTCTTTGAGTTTCATCCATAGCATGCTGCATTGCTTTAGTCACTCGATCTGCGTATAAAATAACTGTGCCATTTATATTTCTAGCAGCTCTTCCTATGGTTTGAATTAATGCATTAGCAGATCGTAAAAAACCTTCACGATCTGCATCAAAAATTGCCACCAAAGATACTTCAGGTAAATCTAAACCTTCTCTTAATAAATTAATTCCTACTAAAACATCAATATTTCCACTACGCAACTCTCTAAGAATTTCCATTCTTTCGACAGTATCTATATCTGAATGTAAATAACGTACTTTAATATTTTGCTCTAGCAAATAAGTGCTTAAACTTTCAGAAAATTTTTTAGTTAATGTAGTTATTAAAACTCTTTCATTATTTTGGATCCTGTTTTTAATTTCTTGGATTACATCGGAAACTTGATCAGCCACTGGTTTCACTAAAATTACCGGATCTAACAAACCAGTTGGTCTTACTACTTGCTCAACTACCTGAAGCGACTCGGTTAATTCATAATTACTAGGAGTAGCAGACACATAAACAGTTTGAGGTTGTAGTAACAAAAACTCATTGAATTTTAACGGTCGATTATCCAATGCGCACGGTAATCTAAATCCATAATTTACTAGATTTTCCTTGCGAGCCCGATCTCCATGATACATTCCATTTAACTGAGGAATGGTAACATGCGATTCATCAATAAATAACAATGCATTTTTAGGTAAATAATCCATTAAAGTAGCAGGAGGTGAACCAATAGGACGATTGCTTAAAATTCTAGAATAATTTTCTATTCCACTACAATATCCAATTTCTTGCATCATTTCGATATCATAATAAGTACGTTGCTCAATACGTTGAGCTTCAATTAATTTATTTTCCTGTTTAAAAAATTTGATTTGTGCATCTAATTCTAATTTAATCTGCTCTATAGATTGAAGCACTTGTTCTTTGGGGGTAGCATAATGACTTTTAGGATAAATAGTAATCCTAGGTAAATTTTTTTGTAGTATTTTACTAGTTAAAGGATCAAAAGTACTGATCTGTTCAATTTCATCTCCAAACATTTGCAATCTAATTGCTAAATTTTCACTTTCAGCTGGAAAAACATCAATAACCTCGCCTCTTACTCTAAAAGTCGCTTGTTTAAAATTTACATCATTTCTAGTGTATTGTAATTCAGTTAATCTTTTTAATAATTTTCTTTGTTCAATTAACTCTCCTCGACTTACATGCAACATCATAGCTAAATATAACTTAGGATCTCCTAAACCATAAATTGCAGATACAGTTGCTACTATAATGCTATCATTACGCTCTAATAATGCTTTAGTGGCAGATAATCTCATACGATCTATATGCTCATTAATCGATGCATCTTTTTCTATATAAGTATCTGTACTTGGAACGTATGCTTCTGGCTGATAATAATCATAATAAGAAACAAAATACTCTACAGAATTTTTAGGAAAAAAACCTTTCATTTCCCCATATAATTGAGCTGCTAAAGTCTTGTTAGGAGCTAAAATTAAAGCTGATCGTTGTAATTGCTGGATAATATTAGCAATAGTAAAGGTTTTACCAGATCCAGTAACTCCTAATAAAGTTTGCGATTTAAATTTTTTTTCAAATCCAACTATTAATTTTTGGATTGCTTCTGGCTGAGAACCTGATGGTTGATAATCGCTACATAAAATAAATGGTTGAAACTTCTGATTTAACATAACAACAAAATTATTAATTTAAATTATTAAAAAACATAGTCAACGCTTTTACAGATCTGGTTAAATTGTTGAAATTTCAAAGAAGATCCTCCAACTAAAATCCCCCCAAGATCTGTTAATTGTAAAATTTCTTTAGCATTATTTTGGTTAACACTTCCACCGTACAACAAATAGAATTTTAAATTTTGATTAATTTTATTAATTAATAAAGTCTTAATTATATTTTTAATATAGCTAATATTTTGTTGTATATAATTAATATCAACATCAACTCCACTGCCAATCGCCCAAACTGGCTCATATGCTATAAAAACATGCTTAACTTTAACATTTTCTGGTAAAGAATTAATTTGCTTTATAATAATCAACAATTGTTGCTGTAAAAATTCTTTAATTGCTTGATCTCCTTGATAAAATTGCTCTTGAGTTTCCCCAATGCAAATAATTGGGATCATAGCTTCTTGTAAAGCAAGCATAACTTTTTTAGCAATTAGTTGATCAGTTTCTTGATAATATTTACGACATTCAGAATGTCCAAGAATTGCAAAATTAACCCCAAGATCTTTTACCATTTTAACTGAAGTATCCCCTGTAAATGCACCGTTATATTCTGCACAAAAATTTTGTACGCTTAAAAAAATTGAATCTAGATTTTGCTTTGTTTGGGTTTGATTTGAATTTAGATCTCGTTGTTTCAACAAATTAACTAAAGAAAACAAATAAACAGTAGGAGGAGCAACAATTAAATTGATTTTAGTAAAATCTAAATTCTTAAGATATAGATCACCCAGCTCAATAGCACTTATATAATCAGTAGGGTTCATTTTCCAATTAGCAACTATAGTTAATTTATCATTATACAACATCCAAAATCACTTGCTCTAATTCTCTAGCTACAAAGTTAATTAATTTTTTATCACTACCTTCCACCATAACTCTCATTACCGGTTCTGTACCTGAAGGACGAATAATCATTCTACCATCGCCTCTTAATTTTTTCTCTAAATATTTATAAGTTTTCTTAAAAATTATATTATTTAATAATTCTTTAATTTGAATAACTTTTCTAATCGGAACATTAATTAATACTTGTGGATATTTTTCCATAGGACTTAATAACTCACTTAGAGTTTTTCCGGTAATTACCATAGCTTCTAAAACTTTTAAAGCAGCAATGATCCCATCTCCTGTTCTATGGATATTACGACAAATGATATGCCCAGAAGCCTCTCCACCTAATTGCCACCGTCTTTTTATTAATTCTTCAAATATATAACGATCTCCAACTTTAGTGCGCACAAAAGATAATCCAAGTTTATCTAGGGCTTTCTCTAACCCTAAATTACTCATAATTGTACCAATTACCCCTTTTAATTTTTTACCATAGGATAAATACAAATTAGTAATAATAAATAATAAATCATCTCCATCTATAATTTGTCCATTATTATTTACCAGAATTACTCTATCTCCATCACCATCAAAAGCAATGCCTAAATCAGCTTTCGATTCTTTGACTTTTTTTATTAACAATTTTGGATTGGTTGAACCACAATTTTCATTAATATTGAAACCATTCGGTTCAGCTGCAATTATTTCTTGATTTGCCCCTAAAGCTGCAAAAATTTGTGGAGCAATTTTATAATTAGCTCCATTAGCACAATCTATAACAATTTTTAGATCTTTTAAATTTAAATTTTTAGGAAAGTTTTGTTTACAAAAGTCAATATATCTATCTTCTGCATCCAATACTCTATACGCTTTACCCAAATGTTTATTATCAGCAACTACAATATTTTCTTGCATTTGTTGCTCTATAGCTAGCTCTAATTGATCTGATAATTTTTCCCCATTTTTATCAAATAATTTTATTCCATTATCGTAATATGGATTATGGGAAGCACTAATTACTATTCCAGCAGATGCTCCTAAATAACTAGTTAAAAAAGAAACTCCTGGAGTTGGCATTGGACCTAATAAACCAACATCACAACCGGCTGCTGATAAACCAGCTTCTAATGCTGATTCTAACATATACCCAGAAATTCTAGTATCTTTGCCTATTAGTACTTTATTATAATTTTTAATTTTTAATGCTTTACCTACAGCCCAACCTAGTTTTAACACAGTTGCAGGATCAATAGGCACTTCTCCAACAATCCCTCTTATTCCATCAGTACCAAAATATTTTTTATTACTCATAATGCTCTAAATTATACGCTTATTTTATTTTAATAACTAGATATTAAATGATGTATTTGACAAACTAAAACTATATTAAATTACTCCCTTTTAATAAAACAAAAGGAGTAATTTAATAGCATAATACTAACTTAAATTATTGAAGTAACACTTATTTATCACCATGTTCATGATGTATTTTACTATGTTCATGATGGTGAGATTTATTATGATGACGCTCTGTAGACGGGCTACAACAACCTATTAATGTAGCTGAAGCAAAAGCAAATAAAGAAACTAAAGTTAAATTTACTAAACCTTTCATTATAAATTTTCTCCTTAAGTAATAAAATTTAAGTAACATGTTAATTAAAAATGACTTAATATAATTTAAAGTCATTTACTTATTATATCTTATTTTAAAATATTTTTTTATTTTTTTATTAATGCCAATGATTTGCGCTATGTCATTAATTTAAGTAAAATTTATTTCCTTAAAATTGATTTAATAAATACTAAAAGACAGATTTATAAAGTTTTGTTTAAATGTTAATATTTACAATTTTTTATAAGATAATAAATAATTAAGCTAGACTAAGATAAATTAAGTTGATTAAATTGGGTAAATTTAAATTAAGTTATATTTTTAGTAAAATTAAACATGAAACATCAAAATAATATCAAATTTATTTTAAATACTATTAAGCCATTTAGGCTATTGATTACTTGTTTACTGATTGTAGGATTGATATGGGCGATAGATTTAAGTCTAAGGCCATATATCTTAAAAACTATAATAGATAGAATGACGACTATTCAACCAAATAATAATTCTATAGACAAAATACTTAATCCAATTATTTTATATTCACTAATGTCATTTGTTGTATTTATAATGTTTAGATTTTTTAATTTCATCTGGATAAAATTAAATTCTCCACTAAAACGTCATATTGGTGACGTGCTAATGAGCAGAATGATGCAACATTCTAGCTTTACGATTCAAAATCATTTAACTGGTAATTTAGCCAATAAAATTAAAGAAGTTATGAGTGGTATTCCAGATTTATTAATGATAATTGCAAATAATTTCTTCAGTCATTTATTAGCTTTGTCACTTGCAATCTTCACAGTTTGGAAAGTTAATTACAAATTTTCTATATTACTTTTATGTTGGGTTAGTATATTTGTTTTTGGCTCTATGTTGTTATCTAAACGTGCTAAAAAATTATGCATCCGGGCTGCAGAAGTAAGATCAGTAGTAATAGGGCAAATTGTTGATATTCTCAACAATATTACTAGTATTCATTTGTTTTGTAATCAAAAAAACGAATCCAAAGAATTTAAAATTTATTTAAACCATTATGTAGCTGCAGATCAAGCTAGAGATTGGTGGTTTTTAATTATCTTTGCTTTTCAAGGATTATCTTTTTTAATTTATCAAACTATTGTATTTATATTATTAATCAAAGATTTTAAATATGGCAAAGTAACTCCTGGAGATTTTACTTTATTAATAAATATTAATATTTCGATTATAAATTTCTTATGGTCATTATCTGAAGATCTTTTAAAATTCTATGAATTAATAGGAAATATTAACCAAGGGTTAAAAATAGCTTTATCCCCAATTGAATTAAAAGACAAACCACATGCACCAGATCTTAAGTTTACTAAAGGAGAAATTGTTTTTGATGCTGTAAAATTTCATTATCCAGAAACTGAATCTTTATTTAATAATAAATCAGTTATAATTAAAGCTGGAGAAAAAGTTGGATTAGTCGGATATTCGGGTAGCGGAAAATCTACTTTTGTAAATTTAATTTTAAGATTATATGATGTAACTGGTGGCAATATTTTTATTGATAAGCAAAATATTAAAGATGTTAATCAACATAGTTTACGCCAAAATATTGCAATTATTCCTCAAGATCCTTATTTATTTCATAGAAATTTAATAGAAAATATTCGTTACGGTAAAATCACTGCTAGCGACGAAGAAGTTATTAAAGCAGCTAAAAGTGCACATGCCGACGAATTTATTAGCAAATTATCCAAAGGTTATAAATCTATGGTTGGCGAAAGAGGCATTAAATTATCTGGAGGACAACGTCAAAGAATAGCTATTGCTAGAGCTATTTTAAAGAATGCCCCAATATTAATTTTGGATGAAGCCACATCTCAATTAGATTCATTAACCGAAAATTATATTCAAGAAACTTTATGGGAATTAATGAAAAATAAAACTACTATTGTGGTTGCCCATAGACTATCCACTCTTTTGCGTATGGATAGAATTTTAGTATTTGAAAAGGGTAAAATTATTCAAGATGGGCATCACAATAAATTAATTAAAGTTTCTGGCTTATATCAAACTCTTTGGAATGCCCAAGTAAATGGATTTTTACCTGATTGTAAGTTATAAAGATCTATTTATAAGATAAATTTGACCAAAACATTAAATTTATATAATATAAGTAACAATTTTCCCCGATAGCTCAGTCGGTAGAGCAAGTGGCTGTTAACCACTGGGTCGGCGGTTCGAGTCCGTCTCGGGGAGCATCATCTAAAAAGTAGATTAGTAAAACTCGTCCAAATTTATGCTAACCATGTTATTTAAAAATAAATCCTCCATGGATTTCATGAGATATTATACAATAGAATAATGTTTTATAATGGCTGAAAATTATGAACAAGCAAATTAGGCTAACTACTGAAGAAATAAATAGTATTAAACATATTTTTACCAAACATTTTGATAACAACGACCATTTATGGATCTTTGGCTCTAGAGTAAATCCAATACAACGTGGTGGCGATATAGATTTATATATTGAATCTAATAATAGCTCAATTTCAGCTGTTTTAGATCAAAAAATTCAATTTCTAATTGATGTAAAAAATACTATTGGAGAACAAAAAATAGATGTTATTATAAATATAAAATCTTTAAACAAAAATTCATCTAGATTTGGTAAATTACAAGATATAATTGGATTTAAAATTTTTCCACTTATTTTAGATCTATTAGGTGAAAATGATGCCTTAAGTTTTCGTGACAAATTAAATCGCTTAGAAAAATTGAATATTATAAATAATGCTTCTT
>CAIKKE010000129.1 GCA_903827925.1 uncultured Francisellaceae bacterium | reverse complement strand
TTAATATAATATTATTAATAGTTGCTTTTATAATATATAACCCGCGTTTAGTTGTGCACTTAAATAACATAGTGTGAGTTATAATATATTAAAAAAATATTAAGTTGTTTAGGTTTTCTTATGTTTATATTTTCCATGATGACGGTGTTTATGCCGGGCTTTATTATGTTTATGATGTGTTTTTGATTTCTTTTTATCCGAATGTTTATCATGTTTATTAGTTGTTCTATGATTTTTAGATTTTTTGTTCTCTCTTTGAGGTTTTTCTTTAGAAATTGCAGAATTATATATTGGATTTTCTGCTTCTTCAGAATATAAATCAAAAGCAAATGTAATGTTTGTAAATAGTACTCCAATCGCTATGGTTATAACTTTTAATAATTTAAATTTTGGCTGATTATGCATAATAATGATCCTTATTTTTGTTTTTATATCTTTATACATATTATAAATATCATAGAATATTATAAATATACGTTTAACTTTTATCTAACGATTTATTGATTTTGTAGTGGTATTAGTAGTTGTGTTATTAGGTGAATTTTTACTTTTAGGAATACTATTAGTATTATGTAACTTTTTTAATTCTGTAGGCATTATATTATTATTGTTGGTATTTGTCATATTATTGTCTTGATAAGTAGTAGGTTCATTTTCAGTGTTAATTGTTATGCTGCTATTACTGTTGTTGTTGTTATTATCAGTAGTAGTAGGGATATCAGTGTTTGGTTCTGTAGTCAGATTGTTTGGTGAATTTTGAACGTTATTTACATTAGGCATGTTAGGTGTATTAGGTGTAGGTATATTTTGCACATTAGGAATATTAGTTGTATTAGGTGTGTTTTGCACATTAGGAATATTAGCTGTACTAGGTGTGTTTTTCACTTTAGGTATAGTTGTTATATGGTTAGGTAATTTATTATTAGGTAGATTATTGTTAGGAATACTATTAATTGTAGGATTAGCAGGTATTGTAGGATTATTAGTAATATTATTACCAGTTTTATTAGTTAAATTATCAGGTGAAGTAGGAAGATCTGCAGCTTGAACATTACAATTTATTAATAATCCAGCAATTAATGTAATTAGATTAAAAGAAGCATATTTAATCATATTAGTATCCTTTTTTTATTAGTATCCTTTATTTTATTAATATCCATTTTATTTTACGAATTTAAACTTTATAGATATATAATTTCTATAAGTCAAGTATAGTTTATATTTTATTTAATGTCAGGTATAAAAGTAATTATATTAAGTAATTATTAGTAATAGGTGTTTCTAGCATTTGTTTAGCACATGCTAAAAAGATATTTTTTTTAAAAAATAATTGTAACTTAGATCCTCCTAGTTGTCTCCACAGTACCGCAGATCGGATCCCTGCAAGCAATATGCTTCTAATTTTATTAGTGGTGTGATAATTGGTTAAAAATGTTTGATTTCCATTTATATAAATTCTAAAACTGAAAGTACTTAAAGTGTCTACGTAAATGCCAGCTAAATTTGCAATAACATTTTCATGATTTAAATGAAATAAATTTGATTGAATATTAGCTCTAGTTATTCCAGATTTTATAATATTAATTAAATCTGGTCTTTTAACTAATTTTTGTTCTAAGTATAATAGTGAAAAAACATATCTAGTTATCTCTATATCTTTTTTTTTATTTTTGTTTAAAAAGTCAATTAATAATTTAAATCCTAAATTTAAATTATTTAAGTTTTGATATACACTAATTACTGATGCCGAGTCAATTTGCAATAAGCTATAAATAGCAGTATCAAATGCTTCTTGATTACATTTACCTTCCCAAGCTAATTGTTTAATTAGTAAACAAGCTTGAAATATTCCAGATAGTGCAATAGTTTTATTTATATATACAGAATTATTCATTAGTATTAATCTTAATTTTTTTATCTTAAATATTCATGGGTAAATAGCTTGCTGAATTATTGCTCCACCTAAACATCTAGCTCCAACTAAACATCTATGATAGTCATAAAATACCACATATTGTCCTGGAGTAACAGCTCTTTGAGGTTCTTTAAAGGTAACTAATAATTCTGAATTATTATTAGCTTTAGAATTAATTGCTGTAACTACACATAATTGAGATGGTTGTCTATAACGTATTTTAGCTTGACAAGTAAAAGTAACTTGGTTATTGGATAAATCTGGATTTATCCAATGTACATTAGAGGCAATTAATTGGGTGGAATATAATTTGGGGTTGTTCTTACCTTTAGCAACTATTAATATATTGTTATTAAGATCTTTATTTATAACATACCAAGGTTCATGTAAATCATGATATTTTTGTAAACCTCCGATGTTTAATCCTTTTCTTTGGCCAATTGTATAGTAAATTACCCCTTCATGGTTTCCTACTTCTTCCAGATGTTCATTAACTATTTTTCCAGGTTTGGGTAATAAATATTTTGCTAGAAAATTTTTAAACTTACGTTCCCCAACAAAGCATATCCCGGTGCTGTCTTTTTTGTTGTGGTTGACAAAACCAGCATCTTTAGCTGTTTTTCTAATTTCGGTTTTAGTTAAATTGCCTAAAGGAAATAAACAGTTTTTTAATTGATTTTCGGTTAATGCATGTAAAAAATAACTTTGATCTTTTTGCTGATCTATAGCTGTTAATAATAAAGTATGATGATTCTTTTGAGCTAATCTAGCGTAATGTCCAGTTGCAATTAAAGGAGAGTTTAGTTGTTTAGCGTAATCTAAGAATATTTTAAACTTTATTTCTTTATTACATAAAATGTCTGGATTAGGAGTTCTACCATTTTGGTATTCATTTAAAAATACCCTAAATACTTTATCCCAATATTCTGATGAAAAATTTACTTTTAATAAATTAATCTTTAATTTATCGCATACTTGTTGCGCATCATATAAATCTTGAGTAGCACTACAATAATTGTTTGCAGGATCGTCATCTTCTTCCCAATTTTTCATAAATACTCCAGTTACCTGAAAACCTTGCTGCTTTAAAAGCAAAGCTGCAACTGAAGAATCTACCCCGCCAGACATTCCAACTATTACTGCATTATTTTTATTCATAAGAAAAACATTTAAAATACTAAATTTAGATTTTACCTGAAATATTTAAATTTGTTAAATCAATTATAATTTAAATAAATATTTATTTAAAAAGCTAAAAATGTTAATTTGTTTGTGGGTAGGTCTTTAATATTTTAAAATAAAATATATATAACCTATTGACTCACTAATACATATTATGGCCAAATATAAGCTGTAAGTAAGTCAACAATTAATAGTTTTAGTTTAAAGGATGTAATATATGCCACGGAAAACCGATAAACGTGTAAGATTAATAGAAGCTGCGATGATTTTAATTCATCAACAAAGCTTTAATTTAACAACATTAGCTGACATTGCTCATAAAGCAGATGTGCCTTTAGGTAATGTTTATTATTATTTCAAGAAAAAAGAAGATATAGGGGAAGCAGTTATTGAAAAATTAGCAGCTATTTATAGTGAGCTGTTAAAAAGTCTAGACGAAATACCTAATCACTTAGATCGCTTAAAAGCACTATTAAAACATACTATTTCAGAAGAAAATTTAGAACAAGTAGCTCGTTATGGTTGTCAAGTTGGTGGTTTATGTCAAGAGTTAAGTAAACAAGGAGGTCCCTTAGCTGATCGTGCTGCTAAGTTATTGTATGATCTAATTAATTGGGCTGAAGTTCAATTTAATGCTATAGGTTGTGGAGCAGAATCTGCTAATTTTGCATTAACTTTAGTTTCTGGGATCCAAGGTACCTACCTACTTACTCATACTTTTAAAGATCCACAATTTTCTATTCGCCAATCAAATATACTCTTAAAGTGGCTTGAAACAGTAAGTCAACGTAAAGCAGTAAAGGTTGGTGCAGAAGAAGCATTTGCGTAAATCTTTATTTTATAAGCTAATTGATAATTAATAAAATTATTATTTATCAGTTAGCTTATTTTTTATATATTTTGCTATAATTAAGCTAGCAAAGTTATTTAAATAGAACCATTATGATAATTAGTCAAATTATAAATTTTTTGCTTGCTTTTTTTCAAAAGCATGATTTGTTAATGATTATTATAAAAATATTATTAATTTTTATAATAACAGGCACTTTACACGTATTATTAAATAAATTAATCAAATATTTACCTTCTATTTTCTTAAAATATAATACCAAATTGAATCAAAAATTAATTGATATGTTTGTGTATATTATTCATGCTCCTTTAATATTTTTAATTTGGATAATTTCTATAGGATTTTATTTAGAAGTAATTTTTAAAAAACCTTTATCTTCAATCAAGACTTTATTTTTAATTATGATTACTGGTTGGATATCTTGGATCTTGTTAAGATTGTTAGATGAAGGTGAAAAATATTTAATCAATTCAGTATATATTGGTGAACAAAAAATTTATCGACGGTATAAAACCACTATTATTGCTTCAGCTAGATTATTAAAAATTTTTTTAGGCATTATATTTTCATTAATAATAATGCAGACTTTTCATATTGATATTACTGGCATAGTAGCGTTAGGTGGTGCTAGTACGATTGTATTGGGTATTGCAGCTAAAGAATTGTTAGCCAATTTTTTTGGAGGGATGATGATTCTTATGGATCGTCAATTTATAGTGGGGGATTCCATTAAATCATCTAGTCAAGGGATAGAAGGTAAAGTTGAATATATAGGTTGGCGTTTAACTAAAATTCGGACTTTAGAAAATTCGTTATTATATGTACCTAATTCAGCATTTTTAACTATGAGTGTCGAAAATTCATCTAAAAGGTATACTCGCAGAATCAAAGAGATCATTAGGTTAAAATATAAAGATTTGAATAAAATTGAATTGGTATTACAAGAAGTATTGAAAATGTTAAAAAGCCATCCAGATATTGATCCTACTCAAATGTGTTTTATTGGGATCTATCAATTTAATTCTTTAGCGGTGGATTGCTTATTATGGTGTTTTACTAAAGTTACAGATTTAGAAGATTATCTTAAAGTTCAGCATGATGTACTTTATAAAATTAGTAATATTTTAACTCAAAATGAAATAGAAATAGCCAGCACTACTTTTATAGATCTTAATTTAGATCCTAATAATAATAAAAGTACTACGTAGTAAATAAAAACAAAATAAGATATTCTAATAACTAAACAAATTATTATTTATAAATTTTTGTAATATAATAACTTAAATATTAAATATATTTATTAAAGCATCAAGGAAGCTAAAAGGCTAATAAGGAATTATATCATGGATCCTAAAATGGTTGTCAAGGAAGCAGCAGCAGTTTTAAATATTTCTGAAAAGCAAGCAATTGCTAGGTTAGAAAACTTAAAATTACCTTTTTATAAAAATCCAAATTTGTCTTATTTTGATTATAATTCTGCAAGAGATTTTTTTAATTTAAATGTTAAACCACAAGCTATAGCTTTTCAAATTGTAAAAGGAGGGACTGGCAAAACATCTCTTGCCTCAGCTTTTGCGATTAGGGCTAATTTATATGGATTAAAAGTATTATGTATAGATTTAGATCAACAAGGTAATTTAACTCAAACTTTTGGAGTAAATGCTGAAAATTATCCAGTTATGATCGATATTATTGCTGAAGGTTATTCTTATGAGCAAGCTATTACTAAGGTTTATCCAGGATTATATGTACTTGCTAGTAGGATCGAAAATGCTTTAATCGATGATGTAATTAAATTAAAAAAATTGTCATTAAATATGGTGTACCAAGAACATTTTGCGGATTTAAAGAAAAAATTTGATTTAATAGTAGTAGATTGTCCTCCTAATTTAGGTCAATCAGTGGCAGCGATTACTTTATCAGTAGATACCGTTTTATCTCCAGTAGTTCCGGAAAATTTTGCGTTGTCTGGACTTAAAATTACGTGTAATGCCATAAAAGAATTAGAACAAAATTATGGAATTAAGATCCCATTGAAAATCTTGCTTAATAAATATGATGCAAGAACTAATTTATCGCAAGATGCATTATATATGTTAAAAAAACATCCCATATATTCTGAATATTTATTAAAATCTTATATTAGAACATCTCAAGAATTTCCTAATGCTATAGCTAAAAGTAAGACTATTTTTGATCAAGTAAAATCAACGATTGCTAAATTAGATGTAGATGATTTAACCAGGGAATTATTAAACATAAATGATTTATCTAAAGATTTTAATAAAAAATCAAGTTTATATAAATCTTCTAATAAAGTTTTATTCGAAGAAGAATTATTATAGTTTAAATTATAACCTTAGTTCGACGAAATTAAAAAGCTAATAGTTTTTCTCGTGTTCAACAATCAAACATAAGAAAAAACTTAATAGGTCCTTAATGATTTTCTAGGTTTTTTAATTTTCGTCGAACTGAGGTTTATATCAATTTGATTTTAGAGATATATTTATATTTTATTGTTTTTTCTAAGTAGGTAATTTTGCCAAGTTCACAAGGTTTTACAAAATTATCTTCTTCTATTTTCTGCAATCTTCTCCTGCCTTAAAGCAGTAAGTCACATTTAGTCTGTAAACTGCCCTTGACAAGAACACCTAAAAATATCTATATTGGTGGTATATACGTGAAAAAAGTGGTAAAAAGTGGTAAAAAGATTAATGAACTATAATAAATTATTTAGATAAAAGTTAGTATTATAATTATAAAAAGTAAATTAAAATTTATTGGCATGAGATTTTTATATGTTTAGAGGCATTAATACAATTAGTTTGGATAATAAGGGCAGGATTGCAATTCCAGCTAAACATCGGGAAATTTTAGATGGTTTAAATAAATCAGGACAATTAATTATAACTATAGATCCTGAAGATCGTTGTTTATTAATGTATCCATTGCATCATTGGGAAGAAATTGAACAAAAAATTTCTAGGTTACCAAGTTTTAATTATGCAGCTAGAAGAATTCAACGTTTATTAATAGGTCACGCTACTGAAGTTAGTATAGATAATCAAGGCAGAATTTTAATAGCTCAAGAGCTTAGAGAATATGCAAATTTGAGCAAAAGAGCAGTTTTAGTAGGACAAGCAAAAAAGATTGAAATTTGGGATCTTGAGTATTGGAATGAAAAACGAGATATTTGGTTAGAAAAAAATGTTAATTTAGAAGATAAAAATTTATCTATAGATTTACAGGCTTTGTCTTTATGAGAATCAATATGCAATTACCAGAGAATATTAAAACAACAGCTAACAATAATTTTGATAAATTACATTATTCAGTAATGTTAACTGAAGCAATTGATGGATTAAATATTAAGCCGCATGGGTTATATGTAGATGGAACTTTTGGTTGTGGCGGACATAGCAAAGCTATTTTAAGCAAATTAAGCGCAGATGGGCGGTTATTAATTATTGATTTAGATCTAGATGCCATTAAAAAAGCATATGATTTACAGCTACAAGATCCACGATTAATGGTATTTCATGGATCTTTTGTTAATTTAAAAGAAATTTGTCAACAATTTAATATTCTAAATATAGATGGAATTTTGTTGGATTTAGGGGTATCTTCTCCACAATTAGATGATCCTGATAAAGGTTTTAGTTTTTCTAAAAATGGTCCATTAGATATGCGTATGAATAATACTCGAGGATTATCAGCGAGTGAATGGTTAAAAAATGTTACTCAACATGAATTAACTAAAGTTTTAAAAGAGTATGGCCAAGAGCCGTTTGCTAAAAAGATTGCAGCTTCGATTATTAATTGTCGAGCGATTAAGCCTATAGAAACCACATTTGATTTGGTTAAAATTATTCAAGAAGTATATTCAGGTTTTTATGTCAAACATAAACACCCTGCAACTCGCACTTTTCAGGCGATAAGAATTTTTATTAATCAAGAATTATTGAATCTTCAACAAGCATTACCTGAAATTATGGAATTATTGAATATGAAAGGTAGATTGGTCGTAATTAGTTTTCATTCTTTAGAAGACATAATTGTTAAAAAATTTATTAAAGATAATTCTAAATCTTTAATCTTTAAGAATAGTTTTTTGCGTAAAGTACCAAACATTGATTCAATAGATCAACAAATAACCTTGAAAAACTTAGGCAAATTCAAACCAAGCAAAGCTGAGGTTGTCGAAAATCGTCGTTCAAGAAGTGCAATTATGAGGGTGTCTGAAAAATGCGCATAAATGGACCATTTATAGATTTATATAAAATGAAAAAATTTTATATGATTTTGTTTTTACTGATTTTCACTATTATGTCTGGTTTAGAAGTAGTATACGTTAAGCATAAAACTAGAATGTTACATATACAATTACAAACAAAGTATGCGGATTGTTCTAATTTGAATACAGAGTGGAGTAAATTGTTGTTAGAAAAAAGTACTTGGCTGTCGGATTTCCGTGTGGAGCAATTAGCTAAAAACAAATTAAACATGATTAATCCAGAACAAATTTATATTATTAGGCAATAATTGTTATGATAAGATATAAGTTTTTGATAATTTTATTAATAAGTTTGCTGTTTGCGGTCATATTTAGATTAGTTAAATTGCAGATTTTTGAACAAGCTTTTTTAAAAAAGCAAGGTAATGCTATGGTTATTAGAGCAGTTAATGTTCAACCATATAGAGGAATGATTTTAGACAGAAATAATGAACCTTTAGCTGTAAGTACCAAGGTAGGTTCTGTATGGTTAAATCCAAAAGTTTTTGATCTTAATCATTTTAATGTTCCAAAATTATTTAAATTATTAAAAATTAATGAAAAACAATTTATTCATAAATTAAATCAGCATATGGATAAAGAATTTTTATATTTAAAAAGGCATGTTACTCCTTATGATATGGAAATAATTACTAATTTAAATATTCCTGGAATTAATTTTATTTCTGAATATAAGCGTTATTATCCAACAGGTGAAGTAAGTGCACATGTTTTAGGGACTACTAATTTAGATGATCAAGGTACATCTGGGATTGAATTTTTATATAATAATCAATTGCAAGGAGTATCTGGTAAAAAAATTGTAATAAATGATCGTTTAGGTCGAGAAGTTGAATATATAAAAAACGTTAAAGAAATGTCTCCAGGTAAAAATATTATTAGTAGTATTGATCATAGGTTGCAATATTTATCGCATAAAGAATTAAAAGAAGGGATTTTTAAGCATGGCGCCAAATCTGGTAGCGTAGTTATTTTAGATGTTCAAACTGGTGAAGTATTAGCTATGGTTAATCAACCAACATTTAATCCAAATGAAAAGATTATTGATGTTAATAGTGAAAAATATAGAAATATCGCAGTTACTGATTATTTTGAACCAGCTTCTTCGATTAAAGCTTTTAGTGTAGCTAGTATTTTAGAAAGAGGAATTTCTCCGAATACTTTGGTAGACACTAGTCCAGGAATATGGCAATTAAAAGGAGGAATTATTAAAGATCTTAAAAATCATGGAGTATTAAATATAGCAACTATATTACAACATTCTAGTAATATAGGGATCAGCAAGTTAGTGTTGTCTAATTCTAATGTTAATTCTGCTGATTTATTATGGGATTTTTATGATAGAGTAGGTTTTGGAGCAACAACTAGCAGTGGTTTCCCTGGAGAAAGTCCTGGGGTTTTAAATTTACCTAATCAAAACCAACAATTTGTTTTAGCAACCATGTCTTTTGGTTATGGAATTGCAGTTACGCCATTACAATTATCTAGAGCGTATGCAATTTTAGGAACTAAAGGGATCAGAAGACCAGTAAGTTTTTTAAAATTAACCGAGCCTCAACTAGGATATAGAGTTATAGGTCGTAAAATTAGCGAACAAATATTAGAAATGTTAGCTTTATCTTCTAGCCGTCGTACCTCTAATCTTACTAAAGTAGATGGGTATAACATTGCTGGTAAGACTGGTACTGCTAGAAAATTAGGTAAAAATAGTTATGATAAAAATCGACATTTAGCGGTTTTTTGTGGGTTGGCTCCTGCGAATAATCCTAAATTTTCTATAGTAGTAACTATTAATGAGCCATCGATTAGCGGTTATTATGGTAATCAAGTAGCAGAGCCGATATTTGCAAAAATTGCTGCAGGAGCTTTAAGGATCTTAAATGTTCCTCCAGATCCAGAAGTGGTTTATATTGCTCAAAATGGAGCTAATCATTCATGAAAATTATTGGGATTACTGGTACTAATGGTAAAACTACTTGCGTGCATATTATTACTAATTTATTAAAAGACCATTTAAATTGTGCAAATTTTGGAACTTTAGGGATCAAACATTATATAAATAATGAATGTTTTGAAACTCCAACTACGTTAACTACTTTAGGTAATCAAGATCTGCATAAACATTTAAAACGAGTAGCGAGTCTAGGATGTCAATTAGTAGCTATGGAAGTATCTTCCCATGGTATAGTCCAAAATCGAATTGCTAATGTAGATTTTGTTGATTTAGTATTTACTAATTTAAGTCATGATCACTTAGATTATCATCAAGATATGGATAATTATTTTCAAGCTAAGTCTAAGTTATTTATTGAATATGCTAAGTTAGCGAATCGTGCGATTATTAATTTGGATTGTTATTATGGTTTGCAATTAATTAAATTATTACAACAAAATTTACCTAATCCTAAATTAGAGATCATAGGCTTTAGTACCAAATCCTTAAATCAACAAAATAATAGTAGTCAAATTAATAATATTAAAAAAATTACTTGTGAAACCATTAAATTTAATCATTCAGGAATCGAAGCATCGATTAATACTCCTTGGGGAGATGGCAAATTAAGCACAAATTTATTAGGAATACATAATTTAAGTAATCTATTAGCTAGTATTGCAGTGTGTGGTTCTGAATTATCTTTAGCTACTATTTTACAAAAATCTAGTAATATACAAACTCCTAAAGGTAGATTACAAGCATTGCTGGTTAATTCAACCAATCATTTATATGCTAATTTTTCAGATAATATTGCTGATAATACTATTAACCTGTTACCAAAGATAATTATCGATTATGCACATACTCCCAATGGATTAGAAAATGCTTTGTTAGCGATTAAAAACCATTATCCTAAATATAAGATTTGTTGTATATTTGGTTGCGGAGGAAATAGAGATATAGATAAAAGACCAAAAATGTTACAAGTAGCTGAAAATTATTGCAATACAATTATTTTGACTCAAGATAATTCAAGAAATGAGGATCCTAATAAGATCATTGATGATATTTTAAGTTATAAGATTAAAAATGAATCAATTAATATATATGTGAAAATGGATCGTAGAGAAGCTATTTATACTGCGATTAATAATTACTCCCAAGATCATATAATTTTAATTGCTGGTAAAGGGCATGAAAATAAGCAAATTATTGGAAATAACGAACATTTTTTTTGTGATTATGCTGTTGCGGAAGAAGGAATAAAGAAATTACTTATAGCTGTTTTATAATATTAAATAAATATAATTTAATAGTTTAATTTAATAATTTAAGGAATTATGATAAATGTTATTGTGGATTTTTAATATATTGCAGTATTATTACCGTTCTTTACATATTTTGGGAGTTTTTGAATATATTACTTTAAGAGTAGTTTTAGCTGCGTTAACTTCTTTAATGATTTCATTATTATTAGGACCAAGAATGATTGCTTGGTTAGTGAAGATGCAGTTAGGTCAAATTATCAGACCAAATGGACCTGAAAGTCATTTATCTAAAAGAGGCACTCCAACTATGGGAGGGATCTTAATTTTAATTGCAATGATTATTACGAGTTTACTCTGGAATGATTTATCTAATAAATATGTTTGGTTAATTATATTAACTATTGTAACTTTTGGAAGTATAGGCTGGGTAGATGATTATAAAAAATTAATACTTAAAGACCATCATGGATTATCAGGAAAGTTAAAATATTTTTGGCAATCGGTTTTTGCATTAATGATTGCTGTAATTTTATTTACCATTGTTAAAACTCCGATTGAAACTAGTTTAATTTTACCATTTTTTAAACATGCTATTTTTCAATTAGGTGGATGGTATATATTATTGAGTTATTTTGTGATTGTTGGCACAAGTAATGCAGTTAATTTAACTGATGGTTTAGACGGTTTAGCGATTATGCCTATTATTTTAATTAGTATTGCGTTAGGAGTTTTCGCATACATTGGAAGTAATATGCATTTTGCTAATTATTTAATTTTACCTTATATTCCAGGAATAGAAGAGATTGCAGTAATTTGTGGAGCAATTATTGGAGCAGGATTAGGATTTTTATGGTTTAATGCGTATCCTGCACAAATTTTCATGGGAGATGTTGGTTCTTTAGCATTAGGGGCTACTTTAGGGGTAATTTCAATTATAGTGCGCCAAGAATTACTATTGTTTTTTATGGGAGGAATTTTTGTACTGGAAACTTTATCAGTGATTATTCAAGTAGTATACTATAAGTTGACTGGCAAAAGATTTTTTAAAATGGCGCCACTTCATCATCATTTTGAATTATCAGGATGGCCAGAACCTCGGGTAATAGTAAGATTTTGGATTGTGACTGCAATTTTGGTATTATGTGGTTTGGCTACAATTAAATTGAGATAATTATATGTTTATGAATGAAAAACTACATTATTCTATTGTAGGTTTAGGAATTAGTGGTATTTCTTGTTTAGAATTCTTAATTAAAAATAACATAGCAAATATTACTGCAACAGATATTAAGGATAATGAAGAATTACGAGGTTTAATCAATAAATACCCTAAGGTTAAATTTTTTTTAGGGGAATTATTTATTCCAGAGGAAACGGATTTTATAATTTTAAGTCCAGGGATTGATCAGTTTATTCCAATAATTCAAAATGCAGTTTTAAATGGAGCTACGTTAACTAATGATGTTAATGTATTTTTAAAACAACTTAATATTTTAAGAAAATTGAAAGATATTAAAGTAGTGGTAATTACTGGGACTAATGGTAAAACCACGGTGGTAAATATGTTAGCCGATATGGCAGAGCAGTCAGGAATTAAATATGCATTATGTGGTAATGTAGGTAATCCGGTATTAAATTATTTACCAAATATTAATAATATAAATGAAAATTATGAGCAATTACCAGAATTGTATATTATAGAATTGTCTAGTTTTCAATTAGAATTAGTTGATGAATTATATTGTGATGTTGCTAGTATTTTAAACATTACTCCAGATCATTTAGATCGTTATCCGGATTTTGATACTTATTGTGTTGCAAAATTAAAAGTGTATGCACATGCTAACCATTGTGTATACTATCAAGAAGATTTACATACCCACAGTAATCGAGCAGGAATATCTTTTGGTAAAAATTATGTTTCTGATAAACATAGTTATAGTATAGATCCAGATAATTTATGGTTAATGCATGGTGCTTTAAAAATGTTACCAATTAAAGAATTGGGATTAAATTCAGAGCATAATATTTTAAATGCCCTAGCTGCAATTGCTATTGGAGATTTACTCGATTTCCCAAGAGAAAATATATATACAGTGTTAAAAAATTTTAAAGGATTAGAATATAGATATCAAACTGTTGGAAACTTTAAAGATCAAATTTGGTGGATCAATGATTCTAAAGGTACTAATATTGGAGCAACGCTTGCGGCGATTAATACCACTGCACACAGTAATAAATATAATAATAAAAATATTATTATTATTATGGGTGGTTTAAATAAAAATGTGGATTTATCATTGTTAAAGCCATTGGTAATTACTTATTGTAAAATGGCAATTTTAATTGGAGAATGTAAAGAACAATTATTAAATATTTTTCAAGATCATTTAGAATGTTATTTAGCTATAGATTTGCATGTGGCTGTAAATATTGCTAAAAAATTTGGGCACCAAGGAGATATTGTATTATTTTCTCCAGCATGTGCTAGTTTCGATATGTTTGACAATTATAAACATCGTGGAGATGTATTTAAACAATGCGTATTGTCGCTATATCATGAACAGAAGCATTAGCAGTACTACTAAGTATAATTATAAATTTGATTCTTTATTATTGTTTGGATTTTTATCATTATTATCTTTTAGTATAGTTATAGTAGGATCTGCATCTATTGCAATTGTTGAAAAATTTCAAGTTTCTGAATTTTATTTTATTATTCATCACATTATTTATTTAATCATTAGTTTAATAGGATGTTTTGTTTGTACTTGCATTCCTGTAAAATATATTGAAAAATTTTCCATTTATGCAGCAATCATTGGATTATTATTATTAATTTTAGTATTTGTACCAGGATTGTCTCGTAATGTTAATGGAGCATTTAGGTGGATTTATATAGGAAAAATTTCAATTCAATCTTCAGAATTTGCTAAATTATTATTGATTGTGTATATTGCAGGATATTTAGTACGTAGAAAAGATAATATTAAATATCATTTTACTGGATTTATAGTACCTTTATTTATTTTATTAAGTTTTGATGTGTTATTATTACTGGAACCTGATTTTGGTACAGTATTTATTATTAGTTGTACAGTATTTAGTTTATTATTTATTGCTGGAGTTAAATTAAGATATTTATTATTTCTATCTTTATTAGCTGGTATAAGTATATTTTCTTTATTATTTACATCTACTTATAGATTACAAAGAATTATAGGGTTTTTAAATCCTTGGAATGATCAATTTAATAAAGGGTATCAATTAGTCCAATCTTTAATTGCATTTGGCAGAGGTGGTTGGTTGGGTATTGGTTTAGGAAATAGTGTGCAAAAATTATTATATTTGCCTGAAGCTTATACAGATTTTATTTTTGCAATTATCGCAGAAGAGTTAGGATTTGTTGGCGCTTTAATTGTAATTATTTTATTGTCGTTAATTGTTTTTCGTTGTTTTAAAATTGCGCAAACAGCAATGTTTGCTAAAAAATATTTTTCAGGTTATTTAGGCTTTGGAATTGCTTTTTGGCTAGCATTACAATCAATGGTAAATATTGGAGTAAATATAGGTTTATTACCAACCAAAGGTTTAACATTACCATTTATTAGTTATGGTGGTAATAGCTTATTAGTATGTTGTTTAGGTGTAGGATTATTATTTAGAATAGATTTCGAAATGCATGAAAAATTAGTTAAGGTTATATAATATTATTTAAAACTAAGGATTAATGTGGTAGCAAAATTATTAGATGGTAAAACTATTGCTGAAAAAATTTTACAACAAGTAAAACATGAATTATCCTTAAGAAAACAATCAGGTTTAGAGCAACCTCAATTAGCGGTAATTTTAGTTGGTAATGATGAAGCATCTAAAATTTATGTTAAAAATAAATTAATTGCTTGTGAAAAAGTAGGAATAGCGTGTAAATTATTACACTTAGTATCTAATATTTCTCAATCTAAATTATTAAATATAATTCATGGTTTGAATAAAGATCCAAATATACATGCAATTTTAGTTCAATTACCATTCCCAGTAGCAATTGATCCTGAAACAATATTTACCAATATCGATCCCAAAAAAGATGTTGATGGTTTTAACCCATATAATGCTGGTTTATTAGCTCATGGTTGGCCAAAGTTACAACCGTGTACTCCTTTGGGGATTATAAAATTACTAAAATTTACTAATGTTGATTTAATTGGTAAACGAGCAGTGGTAGTTGGGGCTTCTAATATTGTGGGCAAACCAATTGCACTTAGCTTATTAAATGCAGGTTGCACAGTTACCATCTGTAATAGACATACTATTGATTTAAAATCTTTAGTTATGCAAGCAGAAATATTAATTTCAGCAGTTGGGATCCCAAATTTAATTCAAGGTAATTGGATTAAAACCGGAAGCATTGTGATTGATGTTGGAATTAATAGGGTGAATACTAAATTAGTAGGTGATATAGATTTTGAAAGAGCTCAACAACGAGCTCTTTGGATTACTAAAGTTCCAGGAGGAGTAGGGCCAATGACGATAGCTTGTTTATTAGAAAATATTTTAATAATTCAAAAACAATATATAGATTTAGGCAGGTAATTATAAACAATATAATATATGTTATAAAGATATATTATAAATTACACAGGGCCATAGAACAACAAGATGTACAAACTTTACATAGAGTAAGGAGTTTATTAGTGCAAGAACGTATTTTGTGCACATTCCTAAGTGAGGTAAAACAAATAATTTTAATTTAGATGCGCTTGTTATTTGGAATTTTCAAGGTTTTGGAAGTTTGGTGTGGGGTTGGGGGGGATCTATAGGAGATGTTTGAGTTGTAGGATTTCCTGAATCATTACTAGATTTAGTTTGTTCCACAAATTTGAGTTCTTGGTTTTTATCCCAATATTTTTGGACTTTTTCCCAATTTTTCTTTACTGTATCTTCAGAATGCTCTTTTTGGCACACACAGGCTAATGGGTATAACCCAAGATTATATTTATCCCCATGATAAATAGCTAATGCTTGTTGAAATGCTGCTTGATTATTGTTCTTTGGATCATCAGCAGCTTTTCTCCATGCAGCTAAAGTCTCTTCTGATATCGTGATACTATATAGTCCATTTTTCATTAATAACATAAAAATTTCTAAGGCTTTTTGAGGGTTTTTTAGAAAACCATAAATTTCTACTCCATGAGTATTAGTGATTTCTTTACTTCGATGTACTTGATCGATCATTAAAGGAATAGCTGTATTTAATTCTTGTTCGGTTAAATCTCTCGCAAGTTTAAAAGTATAATTGTGTTGAGGACTAGAGGCATTATTGATAGTTACTAAAGTCTTAGCCTTAGTCTCATCATCAGGGTAATCCTTGTCCTTAACTTTAATATAAGCTTGATTATTAGTATCATTTTGCGTAATAGTAACTCCTTGATATAAATTATGCATGTTTTTTAAATAATTTATAACGTCTTCTAAAGTTAAGTTTTCGCCTTTGATAAGATCTATTAAATTCTGATTAAGTTTGAAAAATTCTGATAGTTTAGATAGTTCAGATAGTTCAGATAGTTTAGAATCTGATGGGTTTAATAATGTATTTAGAGGGGTATTGAGATCTTTTATTCTTGATAATCTTAAGCGTTCTAAAAATACTTTACCTTCATCGATACTTCCATTCATGGTTTGTATTTGGTAGTTTCTAAATTCCCAATATTGCCGGAAATTCATGTGTTTAATAACATTTTCTGCAGATAGATATTTCAGTCCAGCTCCTTCCATTTCTGTACCAGCAATTGGCCAGTTTTTATGGAATGTTTCCCAAAGTTCTTGATCTTCTTTATGCATTTGAGCAGTTCTGTTTATTTGTTCTAAAGCATGTTCAGAGTTGTTATACTGAAAAAATGCTTCTATTTCTTTTCTTGAAGTACTTATTGGTCTACATAAATTGTTGAGATCGAAGAGTGGTTGTTGAGGAAGAGCTGAGGATAACTCTGAGTGTAATGGAGCTAGTTCTGGATATTTATAACTTTGTAGTTCAGTTTTTAAAAAATTATTTTCTTTTGCTTCCGCTTCCTCTTCTGTTTCTGCTTCTTCTGCTTCTTCAAATGATCTTATATCAATCTGTCGAGCAGGTAAGTCATCTATTCCTACTTCTTGGGGATCTTTAGGAGTATCATCATCCTTAGAAACTTTTATCTCTCGTGTCATAAACAATCTCTAATTTAAATTTGTATAAATTCGTGTAAATTTGTATAGCTTTAATTTTTTTATAAAAATATAATGGCCTTATATAATTAAATTAATTAAGATAAGCATAATATTAATTATATATTAACTTCACCTAAATTGTTAACTAATTTACTAAGCACAAAAAAATAACGACATAAATTACAAAGAAAAATATTTAATTAAAAATTATGGATTATATTGAATTACCAGTACCTAGCATAAAGTTAAGAGCACATAATGATAGGTTACAAGCTGCAGCTATTGCTCAAGGGTTAGATCCAATCATTGCTAATATTTTAGCCAAAAGACCGGTAATGGAAGATCGTTTATCTCAAATTATCGCTGCTAAATTGTCTAATTTACCACATCCTCAAGATATTAAAGATATGTCATTAGCTGCTAAACGAGTAGCTAAAGCCATTATTAATCGCGAATCGATCGGGATTGAAACTGATCATGATTGTGATGGTCAAACTAGCCATGCAGTTATTTATCATAATTTAGTGCATCATTTTAAGTATCCTAAAGAGTTAATCAAATCTTATATAGGTCATCGTTTAACTGAAGGATATGGGCTATCTGAGCCGGTAGTAAAGCGGATCTTAGAAGATTCACCTAAAGTCTCGTTATTAATTACGGCAGATAATGGTTCTTCAGATGAACCAAGGATCGCCAAACTTAAGGCTCATGGGATCGATGTGATTATTACTGATCATCACCAGATCCCGGTTAGTGGCTACCCATATAGTGCATATGCATTTATTAATCCTACTAGAGAGGATTGTAATTATGATCCATATATTGCAGGGTGTATGGTAGCTTGGTTATTGATGGTTAGTACGCGTTTAGAGCTAATTAATTTGAATTATTTACCTAAAAATGCTCCCAAATTAATAGATACTTTAGACTACGTTGCAGTTGGTACAGTTGCGGATTGTGTGAGTTTTGCTAAAAGTCATATTAATCGGGCAGTAGTTCGTTTTGGTTTAAAATTAATTAATCAACGAATTAAATTTTGTTGGCAAGCATTAACCACTACGATTTTAATTGATGATATTCAAGTAGAGGACTTGGGTTTTAAAATTGGTCCTTTATTAAATAGTGATGGGCGCTTAGCTTGTGCTTTTGGTTCAGTGAGTTTTTTATTGTCTGAAAATTTGGTTGAAGCAGAAAGTTGGTTAGAGCATTTAGTTAGCCAAAATAAATTGCGACGCAATATTCAACATACCATGACCTTGCAGGCAGTTAAAATAGCTAAACAACAGTTTGATTTAGAAAAAGCTTCTATTTGTGTGTTTTTAGAAGATGGGCATGCAGGGATCCATGGGATTTCTGCAAGTAAGATCAAAGATCATTTTGGAAGACCAACTGTGTTATTCTCTAAAAGAATTTCCCCTGAAACATTAATTGAAATATCAACGGTAATAACGACTTCAACAACTTCAACGAATTCTGATTTAATTACCGGCTCTATACGCGGGATAGAAGGATTTCATGTAAGAGAGGCATTACAGTATATTGCCGATCTAGATCCTAATTTATTAGTATCTTTTGGTGGGCATCAAGGTGCAGCCGGACTTACCTTGAGAAATAAAGATTTTGTTAGGTTTTCAGAGTTGTTTGAGCAAGCTACTGTTCATCAGTTAAGTATTAAGAAGTTAAGTATTAAGCATTTAGGTCCAGTAATTTGGTCAGATGGTTTTTTAGCTGTAGATGCAATTAATTTTGATTTAATCAATAATTTAAAAATTTTAGAACCTTATGGCAAAGATTTTGAGATCCCAATTTTTGATAACATAGGTATAATTAAGCAAATTAAATTAATTGGAAATGGAACTCACGCTAGAATAGATTTAAGTATTGATGGTAAGATCTTTAAAGGAGTATGGTTTAATATGAAGCAATCAATAGATGCGCCAGAGATATTTAAATTAAATGATCGAGTAAAATGTGCATTTAGCGTTATTGAAAATAACTTTAATGCTCGCAAAACTTGTGAATTACAAATAATTGGAATGGAAAAATTAGCTTGAAAGTCGATAATGAATTAATCAATTTAAATTTCAATGATTTATTACAAGAATTAGTTAAAATTAAAGAACAATTATTAATTTTAATAGATTTTGATGCTAAATTAGTTACGTTAAAACAATTAGAACAACAACTTGATGATCCAAATGTTTGGAATGATCAACAAAGATTTCAAGCTTTAAGTAAAGACAAGAGCAAATTAGGAACTCAATTATTGCCTATTAATCAATTTATTACGAATTTAAATGATACCCAAGAATTATTTTTAATGGCTAAAAATTTACAAGATCAAGAAATGCTTGAAGATTTAGGTAAAGATTTATTGAATCTACAAGCAGTTGCCAAACAGCTAGAATTTGAGTGTATGTTTTCAGGTGAGCTAGATCAGAATAATACGTTTTTGGATGTGCAATCAGGATCAGGTGGTACTGAGGCGCAAGATTGGGCAGACATTTTATTAAGAATGTATTTAAGGTGGGCTGAGTCTCGAAAATTTAAAGCTGAAATCATGGAAATTTCTTCAGGGGAAGTTGCTGGAATTAAGAGTGCAACGATTAGAATTACTGGCAATTATGCATATGGGTGGTTAAAACATGAAACTGGAGTACATCGTTTAGTACGTAAATCACCATTTGATTCTGGTAATCGCAGACATACTTCGTTTGCTGCAATTTTTGTGTACCCCGAGGTAGATGATGAAATAAATATTTCAATAAACCCAGCTGATCTAAAAATAGATACTTATCGTGCTTCAGGGGCAGGTGGGCAACATGTTAATCGTACTGATTCTGCAGTTAGAATTACTCATTTACCGACAGGAATTATAGTGCAATGTCAAAGTGATAGATCGCAGCATAAAAATAAATCTTATGCGCTTAAGCAATTAAAGTCTAAATTATATGATTCAATGATGCAGGAAAAAAATAAGGAAAAGCAAAAATTAGAAGATACTAAAACAGATATTGGTTGGGGAAATCAGATCCGTTCTTATGTCTTAGATCAATCTAGGATCAAAGATTTACGTACCAATGTAGAAGTTTTTGATCCAACTAGAGTATTAGATGGAGATATAGATTTATTTCTAGAATCAAATTTAAAATTTAGAAAAAATTAAATCCTTTTCGGTCTAATATCATTAATTTTCACTGGAATAGTAAAAGAATAAATTATTTTTGTAGTATCACTACAAGTATTAAATGTTCCGTAATGGCTGGTTATTATTTTTTGCAATCTAGTAACCATGATGTTTGTAACGTCGTCAAAATTCACATTCTGTATATTTCTCTCTGTTTGAGGAATATCAACAATTATAGAAAATTTTACACCATCTATTTTTTTTATGTATTCATGGATAAAACTAAGCGGAAAAGTTAATTTTTCATCTTCGATAATAATATTTATTGTGATTTCTTCATCTTTTGATTGATTTGTAGCGATGATACAATCGATCAGATTGTTAAGTGCGGAAGTAATTAATATTTGATCACAATCTATATTTTGATATTTGGTTTTAATATTAGTTATAAAATTAATTTCCCAATTAAAGCATTCGTACCTTTGTAAAACACAATTAATTATCTGAGATAGATCTACAGTATTAACCTTTATTTGTATAATATTTTGTAAATCATACATGGCTTCAGACAAGTATCCAGCCCCACTTTCTAATCTTTCTGTAGTCAACATAAGTTGTTCTGCAATATGCTTTATTTTAGTTGGATCTTGAGTATTTTTTAATTGCATATTTAGATCGCTAATTTCAGAATTAATAGATTTAAATTTTTCAATGCAACCCTCATCCAAATTTTTAAAAAACTCTGCATTATGTTGCAAAGATTTGATTAATTCTTGTTGTTGATTTTCTATTTTTTCATGTAACCTTTTATTTGAGAATTCAGACATTTGTTCTTGAGTTTGCTTTGGCCTTACAAAAACCATTAAAGCGCTACTAAACAATAGTAAAATATATATAATTTGAAATTGCATATCCCCCAAATAACCAGGCAATATACTTTGGTTTACACACAATTTAAAGATCTGAGTTGCGCTAAAGGTGCCGGCAATGATAAACAACAAAGTTACTTGCCATCTACTAAGCAATAAGCTAGTAATTATAAAATTTAACAAACAGATCATAAGTTGCAATTGATTGGATCCACTAATTATAACCAGCAAACCTCCAACAACAATTAACAAGTAAAATATTCCTATATTCCAAACGATTGCTATAAAATTTTCATTTCTGAATTTTGGTGGCCAAAGTGGATAGGTTAGAAATATAGTAGACATAATTAATACTGAGTGGTAAATATATTGATAAATATTTATATATTGTATACGTAAGGCTTCTGGAATAGTATAAAGTGATGAATAAGTGGACGCTATAATAAAAAACCCAAAACAAGTAAATACCGAGTTTCTTTTAGGAAGATTACTTTTAAAAAAACTTAATATATTAAAATTTTTGATTGAATATAATAATTGTTGGAACTTTCTTTTTCTTTCCTCTCTAATAATAATTAATGGAGTTGGATCTTTGATCCCAACAAAACCTCCAGGTTGTTTTAATAAATAATGGCTACCAATCAAGAATATTATATTAGCCAAAAAACCAGGGATAGCACTTTCTATATCTATATTGGGTAACATTGTATTCCATAATAAAGTCGACAATACTCCGGCCATCATGCCAATCAGTACTGCAGTTTCGCTACTACGAAACCCTAAAATTGCCAATAATAATGGTGCCACTATAATTGGCACATAAAAATTATTGATTAATATTAACAAATCAAACAAACTATTACTCCACAACGCTATTAAGATGGCTATAGTTCCAATAAATATAGTAGACAATCGCGATAACAATAATTCATTTTTATTAACCCATTTTATTTTCATTGGTTGGCAAATATCATGCGCAAACAATACAGCTGATGAATTAATATAAGAATCCGCCGTAGACATTAGGGTTGAGGTTATTCCAACCACAATAAAGCTTTTAAATCCAGGATAGGAAAATTTCTCTATAATATATATAATGATATTATCTGCGGGTATATCTTTTTTTGTAGATAATAATAAAATCGCAATCCAATCAATAAAACAGCAAATTATTATTGATAGCAATCCAGCTATAAAAAATGAACGAGCTACTTGTTTAGTGTTACGAGCCATGGAAACTCTTTGAAACATGGGGGGATCAAAGCACTGTGGCATAGCAAATAAAAGGAATAAAGTCATTAAATTCCAAAATCTTGGGTTATTGTAGCTAAACACCACTTTATAATCGAAATTTGGAGTGGTTTTTAAAGTTTGTAAAATTGCTTCAGGGTTTTCAAGAGTTCCCCAGATCAGTAAAGCTAGCACTGGAATAAATGTTCCAAAAGTAAAAAACTGAATTATATCGGTAAAAGTTACTGCTTTAATACCGCCTCTAGCAGAATAAATGATAACTACGATGCCGCTAATTATAGTAGCGTATATACTAGAGATATCAAAAAGATAACTTATTATTATGGAAGCTACTTGAAACTCCATGGCAACTGCGCCTATGTTGATGCCAATACTACAAATAGCTGTAATGATCCTTGCTTTTTTACCAAACAACTTTCCCATAGCTTCTGCTATAGAAAGCATACCAAGAAATTCAGACATTCTTGGTGCCAACCAAAATGCAACTATAAAAAAAGCAAGAGTCCCGCCAAAATTAATAAATATATAGGATAATCCGTCTTGATAAGTTTTAGGTAGATCTAAAAAAAATAGATCTCCACCAATGTAAGTAGCTATAATAGTAGTTGCTAAAATTCCAGTTGAAAAATTCCTATCTCCAACAGCGTAGTCTGTAATGTTTTTGATACTTCTACTGTAAAATAGCCCAACGAACAAATTGATCGCTAAAAAACTCAAAAAAATAATACTATCTAAGTTCCACATTAAATTTAACCATATTTAACTATATTTAACCATATTTAATCATTCCCCAAAGAAATATTCCTAGGTTAAATTTGCATAACCAATAACAAATGAATATATTATTAAAGTGTACAGGATTGTTGATTATCAGAGCAAGCAATTTTTTACAATCAGAACATGAGTTTTATCTAAAATGTCATGCTAAACTATCATTTAGTGGAGCTAGTTATATTTTTTATAAAAGAAATTTGTAAAAAAATTTAATAATATACATAATTAATAGGTAACCGTTATATGATTTTGGAGAACCAAAAAAATATAGAAGAAGTGTCTGATGTTGTAATTGTAAATTTATTAAATAAAATCAAAACCTATACTATTAAATATAATATTAATATAAATATGCTACTGATAAATATCGCTATCAGTTATATGAAAAAATATCATAAAGATCAGAAACGTCATTCTGGAGTTCCTTATTATTACCATCCTGTAAATGTTGCTCTTATTGTTATTGATTATTTTTTTGATACTGCAATTATTATTGCTGCTTTATTACATGATATTGTTGAAGATACCAACTTTTCGTTAAACCAAATAAATTTTTTATTCGGTAAAGAAGTGGCTCTATTGGTAGATAGATTAACGAAGATTGATACTAATACAACTATGAAATTTAAATTATCTGACGAAGAAAGTTCTTACAAACTAATACATCTTGATGATAATGATAAAAAAGTTTTTGCCATTAAGTTAAGTGATAGATTAGATAATATGCGTACTATCCAACACATTAAATCAATTGAAAAACAAAAAAAAATTGCTTTAGAAACTATCCAAGTGTTTATTCCAATGGCTAGGTATATTGGTCTCAAAAAAATAGAGTTAGAGTTACAAACATTAGCTATAGTAACCTTAAATAAATAACAAACACTCCTAAGTGAATATCCTCATATTAATTATGTTTGCAATATTACTGATCTCTTAACTTAATGGCAGTGCCTGGTAAGGGCTTAAGCAAAAATAACTTGGAAATATTTTATGCCAGCCAAGTATACATTTCAGTATAATTTAGTATGTGCTGGCTAAGTTATTTTTGCTTAAGCCCTAAGGGTGCATTATAGTTGAGCTTGAAGGTGTGAGGCTTTTTGATGGTTATTTATTTAACTGTTCGCTGAATGGCGCTGGGATGGTAAGCTAAATTTGATTGTTCATAAGATATTTATTACTATAATAATTATTAAATATTAATAGTATTTTTGCTAAAGCCCATCGGGTGGAAGGATTAAAAATCTAAATTATGGTGCGAAATGTGGAGTTTATGACAGATCTAAAAAATAAAAATATTAATCAAGATAATATTACTAATATTGAAAATATTTATGATCCCAATCATCCTGATAATTTAGATAGAGATTTAGAGAGATTAATAAAATTAAATAAATTCCAAGGATTAGGTTATAGTTGGCCAAATCAATTTAAAAGAAGTAATTTAGCAGAAGAATTACATCTAAATTATGATAATGTACCGCCAGAAGAATTAACAAGCCTGAATATTTTAGTAAAAATCGCAGGTAGAATTATTTTAAAACGGGTAATGGGCAAAGCAAGTTTTATTACCCTGCAAGATATGAGTGGTAAAATTCAAGTTTATTTGCAGCAAGAATTATTAGGTGAATTATATGAGCAATTTAAGTTATGGGATTTAGGAGATATTATTGGGGTTGAAGGTTGCTTATTTAAAACTAAAACTCAAGAATTATCAGTTAAAGCGAGTCAGATAATATTATTGACTAAATCTTTGCGACCATTGCCAGAAAAATGGCATGGATTACAAGATCAAGAAATTAGGTATCGTCAAAGATATTTAGATTTAATTGTTAATCCTAATGTGCGCAAAGTTTTTCAAACTAGGACTAAGATCATTAATTGTATTAGAGAATATTTAAATAACTTACAATTTTTAGAAGTAGAAACTCCAATGATGCAAGTAATTCCAGGAGGGGCAACTGCAAGACCATTTATTACCCATCACAATGCATTAAATATGGATCTATATTTAAGAATTTCGCCAGAATTATATTTAAAGCGGTTGGTAGTTGGTGGTTTTGAAAAAGTTTATGAGATCAATCGAAATTTTAGAAATGAAGGTTTATCTACTAGGCATAATCCAGAATTTACAATGATTGAATTTTATCAAGCATTTGCTGATTATAAAGATCTCATGAACTTAACTGAAGATTTATTTAAATTTTTAGCAACTCAAGTATTGGATGGTTTAATTTTAAGTTATCAAGGCAAAGAGTATAATTTATCCCAACCGTTTAAGCGCTTAACTTTTAAGCAAGCAATTCAATTGTATAATCAAGAATTAGCATTAGAAGATCTGGATCATAGCTATAAATTGCTTAAATATATGCAATTTAAGGGATTAATTAAAGAGACTGACAAGCAGCAGGAGAGCAGGGGAGGGGTAATATTAGGATTTAGCTTAGATAGTAAACCAATTACTACTATTGGAGAGCTGCAATGTTTATTATATGAAGAAACTGTTGAAGCTAATTTATTAGAACCTACTTTTATCACTGAATATCCAATTGAAATTTCCCCATTAGCACGTCGTTCTGATCTAGATCCAAGTTTAACAGATAGATTTGAGTTATATATTGCAGGAAGAGAAATTGCTAATGGATTTTCAGAGCTTAATGATCCAATAGATCAGCAACAAAGATTCCAAAAACAAGTGCTCTTAAAAGAAGCTGGAAATTTAGAAGCTATGCATTATGATGCAGATTATGTGAATGCATTAGATTATGGTTTACCGCCAACAGCAGGTGAAGGGATAGGGATCGATAGGTTGGTGATGTTGTTTTGTGATCAAGCATCTATTAGAGACGTGTTATTGTTTCCAGTTATGCGTAAATAGTAGCACTTTAAGATTTATCGGAAGTTTCAGTATTTATGAATGCTAACGAACACTTTTCATACAGGACTTACTTAGTCCTGACATCAGCATTTGTAGTGCACTTTTAACAACGACCTCACCAAATTAGTCATAGTATTTACACGTGTTATTCAAATCAGATATAATAGCTCTATGTTTGTTAGAACTAAGAAGCATCCATATAGTGATAAAACCCACATTAAACACTTCGAATAAATAAAGTCAGTTATTCGAAGTGTTTAATGTGGGTTATATATGAATTCTTGTCTCACGTTATTTTGGGTCTAATTTGCCTGGGATTCTTTAATTCTGGAAGCAAAGTATAGTTTTGATTATTACCAGATAAAAATGATAAATTAGATTTATCACTATTGAATGATGGAAAATCTTTATCAGTTTGCAAGTGATTTTTAGAAGTGATTTTACTTTTTAAAAATTTATATAGTGGATGGGTGTTAATATCAATGAGTTTTTCAAAAACTTTTAAAGCGTGTTGACGGTGTGAGTTAGCTAAAACCTCGTCATTTAAATTTACATAAGTAATAAATAGATTAAAATTAACTATAGCGGCACCTAAACTACAACTAGGTAAGTCTTTTAAAATTTGTTTAAACAGAGTAATTGCTTGTTTTGGATTGTTATCAAGCGCAGTAATTACACCTTGATTGGTTAAACTTTGTTCCATAGCATATTTTTTAGAAAATATGCCTGTATCTATTGGAAAAACATTTTGAAATAATTTATAAATATCATTAGCTGAACTGCAATCTGCAATTACAAGGTAAGATAAAGCTAAATTTACATATTGTAACCAGTTTGCATAATGAAATTGCGAAGCAGTAACTTCTTGCTTTAGAGAGAGAGCTTGTTTATAAAAATTAATAGCTAAAACCGGATCTAACTGTTGTTTTATAGCCGCAATAATTGTCAAAATTTCAACTTCCATAGATTTAATACTATAAGTATCAATAGCATTATGTATTTTAGAGCAATTAAACAGAGCCAGTTGGGCATATTCTTTAGCCATAGATATATCATCTTGTATTAATGAAAATTCAGACAACTTATTTAGACATCGTATTTGTTGTAAAATTTTTGCTGGATCTTGTTCCTTTTGAATCACTTTTACTAACAATGGTTCAGTTTGAATTTTAATTTTTTCTTTTAATTGTTCAGGCGGAATTACACAAGATTTTAGTGTTAATTGATTTTTCATAATATTAATTGCAGAAAATTCAATACCACACTTAGTAATCCAAAGAAAGGCAGAATGTGGTAGAACAAAAATCATATATACCTCATTTAACATGTTTATTATTGATTTTAATTCTACACTTATAAGCAATAATTGTATAGATTATTTACTATATTTGTAGCATATACCCTTATTAAATTTATATTTGGCCTATAATAATATTAGTGGCTTAAAATGTTAATACTAAAGGTAAAAATTACACTATGCTGCGTACAATTAAACTTTTACTAAATAATAAACCCATCCAATTTTTTGCACTTAAACAAGGTCCTATAGTGTCTCCATTATTAACTGTTTTAGATGATAATCCTGATATAAAAAATATGCCAATCAATACTTTTATAAGAACAGGAAACCAAAATAGGTTGATGGATCAAATTTCTTTAGAGGTTTCTGCTGGATGGAAAGAGATTATAGAGGCGTGTAGGCCATATAAAAGCCCAGCAACTAGAGGTGTAATTATTACCCCAGAGTATTCAACAGCAACATTTCCATTTTCGGAACGACAATTTGATAGTATGATAGATAATTTTGATGAATATTTAAAAACTATACTCGAACCATGGGATTTTTATTTTGCAAGTACATTTGTTCATTTAACTGGAGATGGTAAATATTTGAAGCATGTTATTCCTCAAAATGCTGATCCACAGTCTCCAGATATCTTAAACGTTGCATTATTAGCACGAAGGATAATAGATTTAGATGCAAAAGAAAATACTACAATAGTACAGGTTCATTATAAGCAAATAATAGCAGCCAATGATTTGTTGAAAGAATATGCCCAACGACCATCTCTTACAGAGATACCAGATTTAAATAGAAGTATTTATTCTAACAAAGAAGGAGTTGTAGTAGGAGAAATATGCCTAGAAAGTCAAGGTTCAGTAGGATTTAATACTGTAGCTTACAGAATGTTCAAAAAAGAGATCCCTATAGATGCTGTTGGATATCATATACTTTCCTCTGATTCTATAGAAGCAAACCCAACTACTTCCGCTTATCCTATATATGTACATGTTGACGCTAGGTTACCGCCAAAAGTTATTATTTTAACCAAAGAAGATCAAGAACAATATGTAGACGTACAAAAAAGTTTTCCAATTAAATCTTCAAATTCGCACATAGCCAATGGTAGAATAACTCTATTTAATCCAATAACATTACAGCCAGCACGTGCAAAAGTTATAGAAAGTATAGAAGAGTTAGAACAAGCTGAAAATGATCCTCCAAATAATGGTTCAACGCGACCAAAACTATAAGAATATTGGTTTTTTAGCCATTGTTCAAATAACGTCACAACAAAGAAGCTTCAGTTTTACAGGACAAATTAGGACAAAAACAAGATAAATCAGGAGGTTTTTAGGACAAATTATTATCTTATCAATGCCGCACACACCAACTATGAAAACCAAAAATATCCCGATTTTTACAGCATTTTAAGCGAAAGCACGCTGGTGCGTCTGGTGTGGGTGGGTTAAGAATTTAGGTATAACTAGTTTTTTATTTGGTATTTTTTATTCCTACTTTTAAAGTTAATCAAGAATTTATAGAATATTTTATGGGCAGGCTAGCGCCAAGGGATTATCCATGTGAGCTTGATTAGAATATTTATTAAAAATATTCTGCTTAAAATTATATTGTGATATCATTGTACTCCAGGCAGCTAGATTTATTCTTGTTGCCTGACCTGTTTTTATAGTTAAAAATGTTAATATTATTTTGCGTTAACAAACTAAAAACAAAATTTGAGTTTTGTTAGTGAATATGCTACGTTGTTTGACAACGTAGTTATCAACAAATTATTTAATAATATAAAAAATCTAATAACAATTATTTATAAATTACATGTTCTTGAGCACGACAAGTGTTTTATGTTTTTTAACTAAGATTTTTGATAGCACAAGAAGATTGCATGGGCGAACTGAGGTTGATATAATGAGTAAAATTCCTAATCCGCATGATGCGCTATTTCGCGCTAGTTTAAAAAATCTTGATGTTGCTAAAGACTTTTTTAAAGCTCACTTACCAGCATTGATACTTAATAAAATCAATCTTGATAACCTAAAATTTTGTAATACTTCATTAATAGATGATGAATTAAAAAATCAATTTTCAGATGTGCTATATTACAATAAATCAAACAATGATACAGACAGTTACCTATATGTGTTGGTAGAACATCAAAGTTCACCACAAAAGCTAATGCCCCTTAGAATTTTGCGTTATCAGTTAGCAATTATCATGCAACATCTACAAAAACATCCTAAAGCAACTAGTTTACCAGTGGTATTCCCAATATTATTTTATCAAGAGCAAGAAGACAAGAAACCTTATCCGTATAGCTTGGATATTTTTGATTTATTTAATGATTCAGAATTAGCCAAACAAACCTTAGCTCAGCCAGCATATTTAATTGACATTACACGTTTTTCAGATGATGAGTTAAAAAAACACAATTTAGCAGCTTTAATGGAATACCTACAAAAACATGCTAGAGATCTAGATTTATTGTTAGTAATAAATGACTTAAAGCGATTAATCCTTGATACTCAAGCTTATATTGGTAATAATGAAATTCTACTAGTAACTTATATTGAAAGTTGTTTATACTATATAATGTCAATAGGAAATATTAGTGATCAAGAAGAATTCGTTAAACAATTAAATACTATTCCGGTAGTAAAGGAGAAAATTATGGGTACATTAGTACGTAAATTTCAAGAAGAAGGTATGGCTCAAGAAAAAGAAGAGATAGCTCGAATTATGTTAGTTAAAGGAGCGGATCTCAATTTTATTCGCGAAGTAACAAAATTAACCGCTGAAAAAATTAATCAAATTAAAGAAAACTCTATTAAATAGATAAATAGAGCTGTAATTTCATAGTACAATTTTCTTGTGAAGGATTAATTGTTATTGTTTCATTTAAAGGAAGTTGAAATTTAATAAATTTTGATTGATCTGCCTTATTGCTATTAAATTATAGCTTTACTTTTTTAATGATTTTACATTATAGTATAATTAAAAATTTTAGATTTTTTTGATTAACAATAATAGTATTTTAAAATAAAAATTAATTATGGTTGGTGAAATATGGTAGAAGAAATTAACAATAAAAACACTAAAAATGAAATTTTAGACGCTTATTATGAATTATTGGAACAAGTTAAACAAAACAAAAAAATTACTAAGCAAGAAGAAAAATCCTCTCTTGAAAAGAAAGCAATATTAGAAAAAACCGCTGGTAATTGTGCAGACGATATTGTTAAAGGTCTAGCTGATTTAAAAATGATCATCAATAAATCATTTAAAGAACTAGAAGATCAATTATTAGCTGAAAATCAAAAACTAATCGATTTAAAAAAAGCAATTACGATTTGCAATCAAGAACTTGAAGAATTATATGAAATTAAAGTTAATGCTAACACTTTAGCAGCTTTAATATTAGCCCAAAAAGAAAAGTCTATGAATTTTGAAAAAACTATGAAAGAGCGTACTGCTAACTTTGAGCAAGAAATACAAGAAAAGCGTGCTCTTTGGAAAAAGGAACAAGA
>CAIKKE010000128.1 GCA_903827925.1 uncultured Francisellaceae bacterium | reverse complement strand
ATAATAAATAATATTATTTAACATAATATTATTTATAGGCAATATTGACATGCATGCAGAATTTAAATAAAGATCTACAAATTTAAAAGGTAAATTTTTTTTATTAGACACCCATAAATTAATGCCACAAAAATTTAATAATGGATAATTAAGCATCTAGCTGATCTGTTTTATTTAATACTAGTTATTCTTTTAGAAATCATATTTTTATTATTATTTCTAAAATTATGCAAATTAATATGAATCTTGTTTTTAAAAAACAATACTAAACCAGATAATGCATAAAAAAAGAATACACCAAATAAAATTCCAGCAGGATTCCAAGCAACTAATGCATAAATAAATACTACTAAAAATATAGTAATAAAGGAAACATTACCTTTTAAATCGATTTCTTTAAAACTATGATAACGTAAATTACTAACCATTAATAAAGATAATGAAATAATGACAAAAGCTATTAAAAAACGAATTTGTCTGCCTGGAATGGCAAAATCTGTCGCAACCCATATCATGCCAGCCACAACTGCTGCAGCTGAAGTACAAGGAAGCCCTATAAAAAATCTCTTATCTAAATCATCTACATTCAAGTTAAATCTAGCTAAACGCAATCCAGTGGCCGCAACATACATAAAAGCTACCAACCATCCTATTTTACCTAAATACTGTAATCCCCAGCTATAAACTACTAATGCTGGAGTCATGCCAAAACATACCATATCCGATAAACTATCGTATTGTGCACCGAAAGAACTTTGAGTTCCAGTTAATCTTGCAACTCTACCATCTAAGCTATCCATAACCACCGCTACAAACAAAGCAATAGCTGAGGATTCAAAATCAGCTTTAAATGCGGCAACAATTGCATAAAACCCTGCAAATAACCCTGCTGTAGTAATTAAATTAGGAAATAAATAAATCCCTCTTTTTTTTTGTTGATTCTCTACCATAATATTTACTTTATTTGGAATATTCTCTAATTTAGAACTTATATTTAACATAAAATTTTTAACCAACCTCCCTGATAATATTAGCCCCAAGTTGACGTAATTTTTCTTCTATACACTCGTACCCTCTATCAATATGATAAATTCTATTTATTATAGTCTTACCTGTAGCTGCTAAACCAGCTAACACTAAACAAGCAGAAGCTCGTAAATCAGTTGCCATAACTTGCGCTGCTTTAAGAATACTGTTTCCTTTACAAAAAGCAGAATTACCACGTACTGTAATATCTGCCCCCATACGCCTTAATTCTTGAATATGCATAAAACGATTCTCAAATACAGTTTCTGTAATACTCGAAGGACCACACGATAAACAATTCAAAGTAGTAAATTGTGCCTGTAAATCTGTCGGAAATCCTGGGAAAGGTGCAGTACAAATATCTATAGCTTTTGGTTGATTACCCCTAGTATCTAGGGTAATTGAATTCTTATCATAAGAAATATGCGCACCAGTTGCTTCCAATTTTAATAAAACTGCCTCTAAATTATTAGCATCTACTTGCTTCAATTTAATTTTACCTTTAGTTAAGGCCGCTGCAGCTAAATAAGTTCCAGTTTCTATGCGATCTGCAATTACAGAAAACTCACAACCATTTAAACGTTCTACTCCTTGGATTTCTATAGTATCTGTACCAATCCCAGAAATATTAGCCCCCATTTTATTTAAAAAATTTGCTAAATCTTGTACTTCTGGCTCGCAAGCAGCATTTTTTAATATAGTCGTTCCTTTAGCTAAAGTAGCTGCCATCATTAAATTTTCAGTACCAGTAACCGTCACAGTGTCAAATACTATGGTAGCCCCATGCAATCTACCCTTTGGACAGATAACTTTTATATAACCATTTTCAATGGTAATCACTGCCCCCATAGCTTCTAACCCTTTTATATGTAAATCTACAGGTCTAGGACCTATCGCACAACCTCCTGGTAAAGATACTTGCGCTTGCCCAAATTTAGTAACTAAAGGACCTAAAATTAAAATTGAAGCTCGCATTGTTCTAACTAATTCATAAGGAGCACAAAAACTATTTAATTTTGTGGCATCTATGTGAATATTAAGCTTAGCATCAATTGTAAATTTAACCCCTAATTGAGCTAATAATTCCACTATGGTAGTTACATCATGTAAATGCGGGACATTAGATACTACTACCAATTCACTAGATAATAACGCCGCAGTTAAAATCGGTAACACTGAATTCTTTGAACCAGAAATTTTAATCTCTCCATTTAATGGAACTCCGCCGATAATTGCTAATCTACTCATGCTTACTATCTACTCAATACTTATTTAATTTACTAATTGGAAAAAATTGTTCTAAATTACTTGCTTTACTTAAATCGAACAAAAATTTAGGCATATCAAATATTGTCAATAATTTATTTTGCTTATAAGCATAACGCACCCAAGCTGAAATAACCGCTAAACCACTACTATCAGAATGTTTCAAGTTATTTAAATCAACATTGATAAATTTTAATTCATTAATTATCTGACAACCTAATTGCATTATTATATAGGCATTAGTAAAGGTAATACTACCATCTACACATAAATTATTTGTTTCTTTTAAAAATACATTACAATTTAACATTTTTATACCAATTATTTTGTAGCATTATTATTCAAGTTATGCTCTTTGATTTTATTAATCACAAAATTAATCCCATGCATTTTAACATCATCCCCGAATTGGGCTCTAAACCCCTGCAAAATACTGACTCCTTCGATAATTAAATCATAAACTTTCCAAGAACCTTCTGAGGTAGCTATTAATCTATAATCTACAGATATATTCTCTTTACCAGGACGAATAATTGTACTTTTTATTTGGATCCTTTTATTATTTAAATTACCAGCATAATTTTGAAACTCGATTTTTTCTTCAGTATAATTTTTCAAAGTAGACGAATAGGTTTTAATTAACAAAATCTTTAATTCTTTGGTAAATTCTGATTTTTGTTTATCAGTAGATTTTGCCCAAATAGATCTCCCGGTTATCCATTGACACATTTCATCAAAATTTACCTTAGGCATTATCAAATTATCCACAATTTGATTAATATCTTTTTGAGTAGTTTGATTAACATCTTTTTGAGTAATTTGATTAATATCTTTTTGAGTAGAATGATGTTTTTTTAAATCTATTAAAACTTGCTCTATACTAGAATGTAAAAATTGTACTGGATCATCTATTTGCTTATTATTTTGTTCATGATCTTGGGCAAATGAGTTATTTATATTAAATACTGCAAAAAATATACAAATAAAATTAAATTTTAAAATATTTTTTATATTTAT
>CAIKKE010000127.1 GCA_903827925.1 uncultured Francisellaceae bacterium | reverse complement strand
TGGCAATATTTCTACTAAGTTTTTATTGCAACAGTTAAATAATTATGCTAGACAAAACAAATTACTAAAGGGCTTGCAAGAATTAGGACATGTAGTTAGAACGTTATTTTTGATTGAATATTTATCTAATATTGAGCTTAGAAGTGAGATCACGGCAACCACTAACAAAGTTGAAAATTTTAATGCATTTAGCGATTGGTTTAGAATTAACGATAAATATTATATTGTGGCTAGTAATGATCCTAGGGAACAAGAGAAATCAGTAAAGTGTAATTTATTAATTGCTATTGCTATGACGTTGCAAAATGTGATGGATTTTACTAATATTATTTTAGATCTACAACAAGAAGGCTATATTATAACTAAAGAAGATGTTGCAGGTTTAAGTCCATATACAACGGATCCATTTAAGAGATTTGGAATTATATCAATGAATTATCAAGTATTTGCGAGAGAGGTGTCTGAAAGACAATGCAAAATAATCTGGAAAGATTTTTTGGTACATGATAACATTTCCAGTAAGTATCAATACCAGAATTTAGTTAAAAAAGAGAAAACAGATGAAAAAACCACTACCTAAGGCGTTATTTGACAGCCTAACATATATGAAAAATCGAAAATATTACCTTAATATGCAGCATGTAAAAAACAAAAAAGATTTTATGCATGCACATAATTTTTTATGGAGTTATCGTGGAAGCATTGATACTTTTACAGCTTATCGTCGAGAAATAGAGAAATTATTACAATGGACATGGTTAATTGCTAAAAAAACACTCCCTCAAATAACTAAAGCTTCTTTTGAAAAATATATGGAATTTTGTCAAAAACCTCATAAAAATTGGATTGGATTATATAGAACTCCAAGATTTATAACCATAAAAAACGAGCGAACTCCCAACTCAAAATGGAGACCATTTGTAGTAACTGTCCCTAAGAAAAATTTTATTAGCATCAAAAATTTAAACACTTCACAATATAAATTATCTAAACAATCATTAAAAGAAATATTTGCAGTTAATCAAAGTTTTTATGAATATTTATTAGAACACAAATATGTAAATGTTAATCCGATTGCACAAATAAGACAAAAAACCAAATATTTTCCTCAGAAGATCCAAAAAACGGTGGTCAGAAAATTATCAGATTTACAATGGTCTTTTGTAATTGAAACTGCAGAAATCATGGCAGAAGAAAATGTAGAATATGAAAGATTGTTATTTATTATGAATTTATTGTACTCCTTATATTTAAGGATTTCAGAGTTAACTGTAACTTATAGATCTGAGCCGCAAATGAAGGATTTTCATCAAGATCCTGAAGGTGGTTGGTGGTTTAAAACTATAGGTAAAGGTAATAAAGAACGCTCTATTCCAGTTAGTGATGCTTTATTAAAATCTTTAAAGAGATATAGAAAGACTTTGGATTTAGCAGCCCTCCCCTCACCTCAAGATGAAATGCCCTTGCTCTCAAAACAAAAAGGTAAAGGCGCAATAACTAGTAGTAAAACTATTAGAAATATGGTACAATTATGTTTTAATAAAACAATAGAACGTATGGTAGAAGAAGGGTTTATTCAAGAAGCAGAATCATTAAAATCAGCAACTGTACATTGGTTAAGGCATACAGGTATTTCTAATGATGTAAAATTTAGACCAAGAGAACATGTTAGAGATGATGCTGGGCACAGCTCTAGCGCTATAACAGACAAGTATATTG
>CAIKKE010000126.1 GCA_903827925.1 uncultured Francisellaceae bacterium | reverse complement strand
GCAGAATTTTTTAGTGATCCATACGCTAATCTCTCTATATATGTTAGCTCCGCAATTATTGCTTACTTATGCCCTCAAGTTATTGATATAATTTTAATCATAAATTTATTATTAATTAAATTAAAAATTTTATTAATACCAAATGCCGATGGCCGGATTTGAACCGGCACGAATTTCTTCACCACCCCCTCAAGATGGCGTGTCTGCCAATTTCACCACATCGGCGAATGATTTTATTAGGTAAGAATTTTATTTGAAATTTATTCAGGAAGATCAGAATTTCTTATATTCTCTACATCTAGATCTGTAAAATTATCTTGTTCAGTATAATTAGATTGTTGAGTAAGCATTTCAGTAATAATTTTGGATTTATTTTTGTGACTAACAAAAAAACTTAATGAAATACTAGTAATTGCAAAGATTAAAGCAAATATAGTAGTTAAGTTGGTTAAAAAAGAACCACTACCTTTGCTGCCAAAAATAGTTTGCGAGGCTCCACTTCCTTGAGCGACTCCAATTTCCGCACCTTTACCATGTTGTAATAATACTAAAATTATTATGCAGAATGCGCATGTAATATGTAAAAACCATACTAGTTGTTGAAGCATAAATTTAACTTTTCCTTAAATTTTTTTTTAGCTATTATAAAGATTTAAGTTATTATATGCTTTTTAAAGATTAACTCAATATTTATTAGATTTCATGGTAGAGTTGTTTATTTAACTATTAGCTTTTTAATTTCGTCGAACTGAGGTTTCTAGACATCTATCGCCTGCACACGATAGATCTAGACATGCGAATCAAATTATTTCTTGATTTGCGTCACATGTCTAGCAATAACATCGATAGTATTTAATTACATCTTAATTTAACTAAATTGTTAATTAAAAAGTATTCACAGGTCGTAATGGTTGTTTAACCGCAGCAACAACATTTTTATACTCATTTACATCAGAACTTAATCTAGCAGAACTTTTTATAGCAGCATTAAAGCCAGATAAAATAGATAGTGGAGAATAACCAGCACGATTAACTGTTGTTCCTCCTAGGTTATTAATAATCTTAGAAGCTTCTTCATCATTAGGTTCATAATTCTCGGTAAAACTAGTTAAACTAACGAAAAATTCCGGATCTACCTTAGTACTTATTTCTATATTATTTAAATTATTTTGTAATGATTGAATAAAATTAGCAAAACAATTTGCATATGGAACTAATTTACCTAATAAACGATTAATTTCTTGTTTTATAGAACTGCATGCATCAGAGTTTGATAACAACTGATCTCTTTGTGCTATAACTGAATCTAATTGTTTATTTAAATTATCTATCTGTTTATTAATGGATTTAAGATCATCAATAAAATTATTAGTAGACTCAGGCTCATCTGTAGTAACTATTGGCTCTACAGTAACGGCTAACGTTGAATCAGCTGTATCAGGAGCTGCCGGATCAGCAGTAACATTAGTTTCGGTAACTGTAGTTACTAGAGGATTAGCAGGAGCTGCCGGATCAGCAGTAACATTAGTTTCAGTAACTGTAGTTGCTAGAGGATTAGCAGGAGCTGCCGGATCAGCAGTAACATTAGTTTCAGTAACTGTAGTTACTAGAGGATTAGGGTCGACAGTAACTTCAGTGCTGGTTGCTTCGTTTGGTTCTATCATGTTATATCCTTATCATATTAATTAAACATTATATAGATAAAGCTTTGTTAAAGAATGCTATCAAAGCCTAAATTATCTAACTTAATCATTAAGTACTTATTACAAACAGAAATAATACAACTACTTAAAGATAATAGTTAATAAAATCATAGTAAGTCAATACTAGTAATTTTATATTTTTAATAAGTTATGAGCTATTGGTTTATTAAATTAATATTAGTAGATAATTATTGCTTTTTATAATTCATTAATAATTCATTGATAATTGTATCAATTACTGAATTAGTTTGTTCTTTAGAAGCTTTTTCTAACTCAGTAGCATTTATGCTTTGAAAAGTTTTTAAGCGCTTTTCAATTTCTTTAGTCGCAGTACCATTGGGAAACATTTTAGCTAAAATGGTTCTAGCATTACTTGCTCCAATTAATTGGTATAAACTATTGCGGATCCTTACATCTTCAGCAGTAGTACTAAATGCCCACAGTTCCATCGGTCCTATAGTATTAGTTATTAATTGGGTATTATTACCATTTTTGGTGGCAAATTGTGCAATAAAAGTGGCGCCTTCAGCTCTAGGACCATGTACTCTTCTTTCTAAGGCTAGCCTAGCAGTTTCTGATAACCCAAATATTTCTACAGATTTATCAACTGCTTGCTTGGGACCTGCATCCATAATAAATATAGCTGTTGCAAATTCAATCATCACAGGATCAAAATCTTCAATTGATTGAGATAATAATGCTACTTGTACTTTCCATTTTCTTCCTTCTCGCATATCAATAATTACTTGTTCTCGTACTGCTTTGGCTTTAGAAGTACGATGAAATTCATCAAACACTATTCTTTTAGGATCTTCTCTAATTTCTTTAATACGTTTAGAGTGATATTCTTGGTATAAAGCAGGCATATCTTTTACATGATCTTCTATTAAATAATAACTTCTTGCTAATATATACCTAGCTAACATGTACATTACTGCAGTTTGCCTGTCAGCTGCTTCTCCTCCAGATTTAGCAACTTCATCTAAATCTAAAGAAACGACTCTTGCTTCCCCTAAATCAAAACTAGTTATGCTGGATAAAACAGGGTATTCTCGAATAGCACTTGAAATCATTCTACCAAATGCATTAATAATTGTTTCCCCAGTTGGAGTAATAATTTTTCCATAAAGATCTTCTATATTAGAATTTCTACAGATAGATGCTGCATCTGCTAATAGTGGCATTGCATATCGTTGGGCAATTCCGGTTAAATGGATCTCACTTTTTTTAAATAGAAAATCCGTAATTTCCCACCAAGTGGTATGTTGATCCATATTAAAATTAAGTTCTTTTAGCTTATTATCTATATTTAAATCTAAATTCTTAGTATATAAATTTGGATTAGCACTATCAGTAAATTTTTTGTACATTTCATCTACTATTAACCCAGTCATATCAGTTATTCCATCGTATGGTTTAGTTTCTCCGACTGGAGTTGCTAAAAGAGTTAAAAAATTTACTAAAAAAGCTCTTTCTTGAGCAGAAGGAAAACGACAACCTAATTGAGTATCAAAAGGATTAATTGACATTTCTTTTACCATTCTTAAGCGATGGTAAGCTACTAAATGTTGTTTGTCTTTAGGTAATGCTTCTTTTAATAATGAAATTAAACCGCTACTAGAAGGCCCAATATCAATAATTGCAATTCTAGGGAGCCTGTTCAGTCCTGCAGATAAACATAATGCTAAATTGATTGTATTAGATAAAATTGATTTACCTGAACCTGGACGTGCGTAAATAATATCGATCCAAGTATTTTGTAGACTAGATCCTGGTTGATATGGCCATGGTTTACCGTCACTTGATCTAAATAATATTGCTCCATATTCCCAAGGAGATGCAGGTCTGGTTAAAGGAAACATATAAGTAGCGTGGGATAGAGGAGCAACCGAAGCGGTTGCCACACTTTCATTAGTAATCGCTAATGCGCTAGATAATATACTAGAAGTAGGATCTCCAGAAATTTCTGAAGTTTCCGTATATCCCCAACTTTGAATGGCTTTAGCTAATTCTGATATCCTTTTTTTTAATAAATCTTCATCTTTAAAATGCGCCCAAGTAGTTGCAGTAACTTTTAATTTTATAATTGCTTCATCAGTATTATTACTTAAATATTTTAGATAATCTATGGATTTATTGATTAATTTATTGTTTTCTGAAGCAAAGCTTAAAATAGTTGCAACTGTAGATTTCAAGGATAAAGATTTCAATCCATCACTTTCTAACCAAAAAGATATTCTCCAAGGTAAATCATAGTCATTTAATCTACGTAATAATACTACAAAGGCACTTAATTCTTTGGGAAATAAATCTATAAATACCGAACCATAAATCCGATCTCCAATTTGAGCACTGCGTAAATCTTTAACAATAATATCTCTTGGAATTAATTGTTTATATAAAGAAGGCCATAAGATATCAGATACTGTTCCTGGAAAATTTTTGGTTTCTCTAACCGGAATTGGATCCCCAGGTAAATATGGTTGCCAATTATCGTCAGTAAATTCTGGATCTATATTGTAGCGAATAGCATGACATGCAGAATGTACATCTAATAATTTACACACAAAACCAACATCATTTAAATTATTAACCACTAAATTTACACAACTATTATGATTTTCTCGCATTTCAGGAATAATGTTTAAAAAATTTTGGGCATTTATCATTAATGGTATTTTGTTTTCTTTAAATTTTTCTGCACGATTTTTCATTGCTTGTTCTGCTTGAGAGGTTGACATGCTAGCAGGCATTGTCCATAACACTAAATACATTTCTTCTGTATGACAATAATTTTTTAAGTGATTAATTTTTTCATTAAATAAATCTTTTAAATCTAAATTAATTCTTTCAGCAGTTGCTATTGCTGGAGATAAAATGTTTTTCAAATGCTTTTCAATATTTTCTCTATCATGTTTAAAAAACATTTGTACCCCATGCCCGCTACGTCCTAGTATGGTTTGTAAACTGGTAGTCAATTCTTGATGAATTTTTTGAAATTCATCTGGTCCAACTAAATAATTTACTCCTTCGATTTTAATTACTGATACTAATGAACCATCTCTTGCTACTAAGTTGTATGTATCTTCTGCACTTTCTAATTTGCAATAACATTCTGCCCATTGGCCAAAAGATATCCCTATCCAGCCTAAAAGACCATCGATGGTATTAATAATAGGATCAATAATATTCATAAATTGATTATAGCGGGATTTTATCGAAAATTTCAGTTTTCCAATATAGAATTTGTTTTTCAAAGCATTTACGTTCGGGTAAAAGGCGAATTTGAGTTAAAATCGGCAAAGATAATTCTTTAGAAGATAAATTACTATCAATTAATGTTTGCCCAAAAGTACTTGGATTAGAACTGCCCGGCCCAAAAATTTCTTCAATAGTTTTAGCCCTATCTTTAAAACTTAAATAAGTAGTTTGTAATTTACCTTTATAAGGGGCGTTTTTCAATAAACATGAAAATAATACTCTGATAAAATTATTTAAATCTGCTTGGTTAATCTCTGGTAGATATATTATAGATCCGCCTCCATATTCAGGGGTAGTTAAAGATTCTAAAAAGAAACATTGTTGGCAAAATGGACAAGCAGTTACTAAATTGCTGCCTTTATTATTTTTATAATTTTGATCATGATTAACTACAGACTGATAATCTATAGATCTAAATCCACAATATTGACAAGTATAATCATCACGTTCAAAAATTTTTTTTTCAATAGCCAGGAATTTAGGATTTTTTTTCCTGGCTTTAAAAAATTGCCAATTACCGCGAACTGCGCTTAAAGAAATAGGTAATAATGACATATATCAACTTAGTTTATTTTTAAGCGCCCCTATCTGGCGTAACTTCATTTATATTAATATTCGTAGTGCTAAGCTCACCAGCATTATCACCAAATACCGATTTACCAGCAGTTCCCATTAATTGAGGTAAGAATAGTAAAAATGCGCCTACACATACATAAACTATAGGTTTACTCAACGGCACTTGAGCCGGGTTATCCTTATGTGCTTTAAATTGTAATATTCCTGCCATGGCAAAACCAATGCCAGCCACATAAGAAATTAATACCATTAATCTAGCAATAGTAAGAACATTTTTTTCAACTCTACCAATTACTGCACCTAAAGATTCAGTTGCAGCATTGGCCACGTTAAACATATTTAACATCATTAAAAATAGCAATAAACTGCTCGCAAATATTGACCAATATAAATAATTGTAATTGTTATTTTTATAAGTAAAAATATTATATTTCATATGCGAATTAAACCTCACTTTAAAAAGTTATTATATTTAATTAAAGCTTAATATTTTGTTTATGTAATTTAAATTTTAGCATTAAAAAATTAATTATGCTATATTTTATTAAGAATTATCTATTTTTTAATTTCTGGAATGCATAGCTAAATCTGCTATAGTCTCGATAAAAGGTACAAAATTTATGGAAATAACTCCACCTATTAAATGAATTAATCCTTTACCAAAGGTTCCTTGTTGGCCGTTAGGTTCAGCTGTATGAGAAATAATAAACCAACCACGAACAAAAGCGATAAACCCAACTAATTGAACAAATGTAATTACGGTATTGATTAAATCTGCCCATTCTAATCCGATTCCAATTCCAAGTTCTACATAGTTCATCAATTTAGTGCCACCTGATTCATCAAATAAAATATTATTTTGAACATGTAATTCCCCCCCTAATGGGCCTCCAGTTCGCTCTAAAACCAGAACTTCTGAGCTATTGCCTGTCCCAAAAATATTATTAAAAGAATTTGCAAAGATGGTAGATGAAAACATATTAGTATTGGATGGGATATAAATTAGCATTGCTCCTACTAATATATAAATAAATGGACTTGCTAGACCATTTGGTTTTTGTAATTGATTTTGCATTTGTCCGAAATTATGTAATACCCAAGCTCCTCGAATAAAAAATCCAAGTCCACATACAAAGCATATAGCTAAAATTAGTTTAGTTAAAGCTGGAAATATTGATTTTATGTTATTCAAAACTCCATGCAGATCTTTGTTATCCATTAAAGCGGCAAAGATTGGAGATGGATAAATAATTAAAAATATTATTATAATAGTTATAATATTTTTGGTTTTGATATTTAAAATGTTATTGTTGTTTATAAATTTTTTAATATTTGTCATATTAAATTATATTATACTATATTATGTTAAATTTTAATAAATTATCTAAATATAACTCCTGAGCTAGTTCTTACTAAATTGTTGTTAGCATCTATTACAGCAATTTTACCATAGTCACCCAATTGTTCTCCTTCTGTAACGGTGATAATTTGTCCAGCAGGGTTTTTCAACCATGCTCTTCCAGGTATAACTGCATGGATTATATATTCTGGATTATTGCTAAATAAATCAGGTTCAGATGATTTTAAATTAACATTTAAATCTAAATCTTCTTCTTGAATATATTTTTTAACATTTTTGACTTCCCCTGATATGCTATCTAGAGATTGAGTTAAACTTAATACTCTATTGTCTATATTATTAACATTATTATTAATATTAGACATAAATTTAGATATATCGATTAAATTGTTTTGTAATTCTTTTATTTGATCAACATTATTGTTTAAATCTTTAGAAATATTAGAGATTATATTTTTTAGTTCTTTAATATATTCTTGTTGAGCTTTATAGTCTTCATTTGCTTGATTATTTTGAGCTTGAGTTACTTGGATGTTGTTTGCAGTACGCTCAAAACCATTAACATTAGTGGTGTTGGTTTTGTTTTCTTGATTGTTAATGGAATTATTTGCTATTGGAGTAATGGTTTTGTTTGGTTGTTTTTGTAGGGTTGGGGTATTATTTTCTATAGATTGTTTAATATCTTGCCAAGATAAATTATTGTTTGAATTTTGATCTTCTGGATTAATTGTATTAGAGGGAGTTCCAGGAACATTTGGCGCGAGTGGAGTAGTTCCAGGAACATTTGGCGCGAGTGAAGTAGTTCCAGGAACATTTGGCGCGAGTGGAGCAGTTCCAGGAACATTTGGCGCGAGTGGAGTAGAGGTAGGATTTTTAACTGGTTGAGGTAGTTTAATTTGGCCAATTTGTTGTAATTGAGAAATATCATTATTACTGCTACTGCTACTGCTACTGCTACTGCTACTGCTACTGCTACTGCTATTATTAATTTCGCTTACAGGTTTTTCTGTGGCGTCAGCAACATTGTTAGCATTGTTAGCATTGTTAGCATTGTTAGCATTGTTAGTTGAAATTGATTTAGTAATTTCAGTGATTGAAAGTGCTGTTTTAGGATTTTCATTTTGTTTATTAAGATTGTTTTTAGTAATAGAGCTGTTTTTTAATGAATTTTTTGATTTTTTATTAATTAACCCAAAAATTACCCCACCTATTATTGCTACAATAATTATAATTTTTCCTAAATTTTTTATAAGTTGAAAATTAAGATTATTGATTAAATTATTAGAAGTGTTTTTATTTTTAGAAGATGCTGAAGGAGCATGTTCTTCTTCTAAAAAATCTAAATTTTCATTATTTAATTCATCTTCTAAATCATTATTTTTAGTCATAGTAGTTATCTCCGCGTATTTGCACCATCTTCAGTAAAATTTGGGTTATTATTTGAAGTAGGGTTTGAATTTTTATTATCAGTCGTGTTGTTGTTTAAACTAACTTGAGAAGTTTGTGGGATATTGTTTTTTATAGATCCTAACTCTGGATTTAGCATTGGTTTTGGATTATTAGATCCAGTGGTTAATTGATCTTGCTCTTCTGATAAATCCTCATTAGCAGGTACTACAAAATCTGCAGTTAACATTATTCCTATACTAGTTCCTGGGTCAATAGTAATTGTTGGGGCTCTATCAGTAAAGTTTGAAACATTACTACTCCATGTTGAAGCTACATCAGATAATCCTTGATAAATTTGAGCTTTTTTAGAACTTAGTGGGTTAGTTGTGGTAGTAACATTGGTTGTTCCAGTAAGTGGATTAATAGTTTGTTGTACAGTGTTTCCGGTGTCAGCTATGCTCTTCGAATAACCTTTTAAGAAAGATGCAGCAAACACTGAGCCCCAACGTAATAAATAATGATGATCAACATCGCTAGCTATAGCGGTACGAGCAGTGTCTGGATCTAGAGCCATTGCTGAAATAGAGTAACTTTTTATTTTATCAGGAATATTCGCAGTTTTAAAATTTATAGATAATCCTTCTGCAAATTTATTTGAATTATTTTGAATATTTCCAATTAAAGTAGTTCCTTTTAATGAACCATGTACTATTTTAGCTAAAATTGGTCCTGGTTCATCAGAATTAACTTTTGTGTCAATTACTCCAAATAATATTGTACCAGATTTAATGATAATATCATTTTTATTAAATTTCTTAGGATTAAGGTTGGAATTAGTTGTTGATCCATTAGTTGATTCTGTATTTTGTTTGTTTTCTTCACCTTTAACAAAAGTTTGGGTTGGAACTTTGCTCAAATTTTTATTCATAAGATCTGCTTGAGAATTCATATTAGCCAGCATAGATTCAATATCTTTTTTTCTTGTTTCGTAGCTAACTAGGTTTCTTTCTTTAAATTTTTTGGCGCTTTCAGCGGCTTTAAATTTTTCTTCTTGTTTTTTTAAAAGATCTTGATATTGTTTTTCTAGCTTTGAAGCATCTGTATCAGAAGGATTAGCTTGATTACTAGAAGTATTTGTAGGAGAATTTTTAGAAATATTTGGATCGGAAATATTAGAATTATTTAAAATATTAGCTAATTTATTTTTAAGTTCATTATTTGCTTTCATTTGCTCATTTAAAGCATCTGTATTTAAACCCTCTTTAGCTAATTGATCAGTTTTGAATGTATCTTCTTTTAAATTTACTTTAAGTAATTCGTTTAGCATTTTTTTGGTTAGTTCAGGATTGTAACCTTCTGCTGATAATTTTTTCAATAATTTTTCTACATCATCAATTGGGTAGCCTTGTTGTTGTAATTTTTTAAATAATTTAGCTAATTCATCAGCTTTATAACCTTCTGTTAATAATTTTTTTAATAATTTTTCTGGATCTTCCTTGTTATAAGCTGAATTTTGTAATTTTTTCAATAAATCTTCTAATCCTTTTACACGATCTTTAAGTAATTGATCTAGAATTTTGTTAACTATATCTGGATTTTTACCTTCTGTTAATAATCTTTTTAATAATTTTTCTGCATCATAAATTGGGTAACATTGTTGTCTTAATTTATTTAATAATTTATCTAGTTCATCGGTTTTGTATCCGTCTGTGGATAATTTTTTTAATAAATTTTCTAAATCTTCTATGTTATAGCCCTGATTCTGTAATTCCATTAGTAACTTTAATAAATCATCAGTTGAATTGTTTTGCTGGTTTAATTCTGCTAATAACATAGCCAATTGCTTGCTTAATCTTTCATTGTCATTATTGTTGTTATTATTTTTTTTTTCTTCTAATATACTTGTCAATTCTTTTTTAAAATCAGTATTATTTTTATCTTTTTGATTATTATTTATAATCGTTGGAATAAAAGTTTTACCTTGTTCTTCTGCTTTTTTAGTGCCTAGCAAATTTGCATTTTGTTGTAATTCTATATATTTTTCACTGCTTTTAGCTCCTGGGGTAATAACAATATTTGAAGGTAATTTAGGGGCGGGAGCTACTGCCTTAGGATCATTATTTTTACTAAAGCTATAAATTGCAACAGTAATGCCAATTAATAGCATACTAGCAGTCATAATTAACAAGGTTCTGGTTCTACTGGTATTATAAATATTTTCAGTTGCCATGGTTAAAATCCTGAAATTTCTATACGTATAGTTTTACCATCTTTAGACGCTAAAATCAGTGGTGTTTGCATAAATTCATATACTTTAGTTCCATCAGCACTGGATACTGTTGCGTTCCAAGCTGGAGAAAGTACAGTTAAATTAGTTCTAAATATCATTTTACCATTATATAACCAAGCTCTACCACAGTTGTTAGATACTTGTAATTCTTTGCTGTTTTGTGGGGGAACTCCGTCTAATACTTTTAGCAATGATGGTGGCATTGCAAAATTTGTATAAATACTTTCTCCAATTTGTGGGGAGGCATTAGGGCCACGTGATCTTATTTGAAAATCTACTCTATAATCCACTTGGCGTTGCCCGGTTATCAAAGAAATCATCACCGGAGTATCTAAATCAATTAAACGTACAGCTAAATTTGCAGTAACATAAGGAGCAGTACTTTGGATAAATAAAGCATTAGTTTTTTTGTCCCATTGAATATTTAAATTTTCTGGATTACCCAAACTATAATCTGCAATCGGCCAAGGTTGTCCAGTTGCATCTAAGAAAATTAACGAACTAACAAATCCTACTGCAAGTCTTACTAGCGGTGGTGCGGTTCCTGGAGATAAATCTATATCGAGACTTGATGAAATTGGCTGTGGAGGAGTAGTAGGATTAGTATTAATGGCTTTTTGATTTTTATCTAGTTCTTGATTGAATTTAACTACTTGTTCTGGGGACAAAGGTATTTTAGTGTTTAGTAATCTTTCAAAAGCTTCTTCTCTAATAGAATCATAGTAATCTTGAGTTCTATTGGGTGCTTCTGATGGGGTAGGAATATTTTTATCTTTGCTATAAGCAGAGGAGGCAGTGGTTGTTGTTGTGCTGCTTGGTTTGTATTCAGGGTGCCCTAAAGGAGCAGATGGATGAATGCCTGGTTGTAAAATATCATAATAATCTTGGTTATTTTTTTCTTCAGCTTGAGCTGAATTTGCTAAGATAACTAATAATAAGCAATAATTTATACTCATATTTATACTTATAAATATTTTTTTTATAGTTTTTTTATTTAAACAAATTATCACTTTAATTCCTGATTTTTTTTATCAATATTATTTAATGTTTTAATACATTGGAGGTATATCCATGCTAACAATATTTTCTATACCTATTCCTTGTTTTAGTTCAGAGTTAGGCACTTTTTTAATTAATAAATTTATAATTAACCATTGATTTTCTGGTTTTTCCATTGGGCCTTGATAAGTTATAGTAATCGGCAATTGTATTTCCCAAAAATAATTATTATCTTTAATACCTTCACGTAATATCATTGGTGAGTCTACTACTACTGCTGAGGTAATTAATTTTTTTGCAATGATATCTTTTAACAGGCCACTAAGTTCAAGCGATTTTTTAAATTTTACAAAACCATTTTTAGTAAAGAAAGTACTTATTTTCTCTAGAGATTTTTCGTAATTATAAAAATCTATAGTATAAGCATTAGTTGTAGCAACCATAGACCAATTAATTAATGAATAAGGAGAAACATTAAATGATTTAAGGGGTTGCATATGTATAGTATTACCGGTAACAGATTTAGCAAAATAAGCCTCTTGAGGCAAATTATAATGTTGAAAAAAAATTATTCCTAGCATTGCAATTGAAATTAATAATAAATAATTTACGATTTTGATAGTGATATCGGTAGCTTTAGTTAGATCAGTTGCAAGATTATATAAACTGGTAGTAGTTATTTTTATGTTCATAATTTAAATATTAATATATTATT
>CAIKKE010000125.1 GCA_903827925.1 uncultured Francisellaceae bacterium | reverse complement strand
ACCATTTTATTGGTATGATTTCAAGATATAAGGCGGCTATTAAGCGTTAACAACCATTGCACTCAAATGGGTGAGGCAAAAACCGCAGAAATTAACAGGAAAAATTAATTTTAAGCTATTATTTTTCGTCGAACTGAGGTTAATAAATCAATATTTTTTGAAAATTTAAGTTAACATTTTTAATTAAATTATATAACTTCTAAATCTACATAAACATAATTGTAAAGATTGCATAGAAGAATTGATTTTAATATAATCATTAATTAATATTTTTTTCAATAATATTTACTCTTTATGGAAATAGGCATATAAATAATGATATATCAAAAAAATAGGAATTTAACAACCATCTCTAAAGAAGAAGCTATTGAGGATTTTAAGAAACCTAATTGTTATTTAAATCATATTGAATTTTTACGTAATAATTTTTCTTATTTAGTCGATTACAAAACTCAAATTGGTCAACTACATCCGATTTTTAAAATGATCCAAAAAGATTTATTCGATAAAGATCCATTTATTGTATACAGTGCTAGCTTAATAGCAACATTAGCTTTTGCGGATCAAAATTTATATCATTAATTATTAATTTTAGTTAGCATAAAACAAATAGTATTTTTATGCTTTTTATTTTAGGAGAATTTATATGGTTTTAGTAGGAAGACAAGCACCTGATTTTACTACAGCTTCAGTATTAAGTAACGGGGAAATTACTAATGAATTTAATCTTTATAAACACATAAAAAATAAATTTGGATTACTATTCTTTTACCCTTTAGATTTCACTTTTGTATGCCCTTCAGAATTAATCGCATTAAATAACCGGATCCAACAATTTAAAGAAATTAATACAGAAATAATTGCTGTTTCTATCGACTCTCAATATACTCACAATGCTTGGCGGAATACTCCAATTGAACAAGGCGGAATAGGTAAAATAGATTTTACTTTAGCAGCTGATTTAAATCATAAAATTTGCCAATCATATGGCATAGAACATCCTGAAATTGGAATAGCTCTAAGAGCTGCATTTATTATTGATAAAAATAAAATAGTAAAACATCAAGTAGTTAATGATTTACCACTAGGTAGAAATATTGATGAACTAATTAGGATCATAAATGCAATTCAATATCATGAAAAATATGGAGAAGTGTGTCCTGCTGGCTGGAATAAAGGTTCTAAAGCCATGATTGCTACTAAAGAAGGGGTGGCTTCTTATTTAGAAAAACATGCTAAAGCACTATAAAAAAGTAACATTGCGCTTGCTATAAATGAGGTCGAGGTGAAGCTCTACTATGCTTATTTTTGAGAACAACCTCTTCCTTATCAATCTCAGTAAAAGCAGAGTCATTAGAACTTATAGAATTATCAAATATTTGTAAATTTGGTGTAATTTGATTATTATTTTCATCAATTAATGGATTTATATATGAAATTACGTTATCTAAGAGATTAATATATTTATATAATAATGTAACTTTATATGTACTTCTACCAAAATCAATTAAAGGTAAATTAATTATATCTTCAATAAATTCTTTAGAGTCAAAATAACCACTAATTAGATCAATTTTTTTTTTATCTAAACCAGCAAATTTAGCACAAGTTACAATATTTTGATAACCTATAAATATTCTATTCAATTTTGAAAAACAAAAGTCATAATGTTCGTTTAATAATGTTTCCTTTATTTTCTTACATTCTAAATAATTATTACTTAAAATATAATCAACTACGTAATTAGTTAATTTATTTAAATTAATATTATGAGACTCATGAATAATACTCTTTTCTTGTATTAAAATGCTATCTTCCCAAAAATCTTTTACATATTCTTTAATTGGTTTAGTATTAATTTCATTCACATATTTTATACTTTTTTCAGTATATTCAAAAATATCATCCATATGTACTAAAGAATATTTGATTTTTAATTTGTTTTCCAAATATAAAGTTATTAACGGTATAGTAATATTAATTTCTGGAATTTCATAAATTAATGTTACCAAATATCTAACTAAAGGATACTGAAGTTTACAAGTAAATATTAACTTTCCTTCATTAGCTAAATTATCTTTAAATGCTGCAAAATCTAAACGATGAACTTCATAAGTTGCTTTAATATTACCAACATTTAATTTCATCGCAATTGGAATAATAGATGGAAATAAGATCTGATGTTCCTGATCCTCTAAGATCATTTTGACTTTACTACAATCTAAAGAACAATCTCCATTTACATCATTTAAACTACAATTTAAATTCATTAACTGAGCTTTAGGTAAACCTATAATAAAATTGCGAATTTCATCATAACAATTTACACTAATAAAATTACACAAATAATTTTTTAATTTAACTGCAATTTGGTTAGATTTATTGACATAAGATTGTTTATAATTAGAAGATACTGGATCTTCTTTTTGATCAATTTCTGCTTCCTGCATAATCAAAATTCCTTTATTATACTTATTTAGGTTTTAATGCCTACTTATGATCTCCATAGATTTACGCCGATTTTTACGTACTGTTGCTGATTGTTTAGGATTAGCAGCAACTATAGATTTTTTCTTTTTATTTAAATTACTAGGTTTAGGAATAAACTCTAATGCAACATCTAATACTTGATCAATCCAATGCACCGGATGAATATTTAAACCTTGGTAAACATTTTCTGGAATTTCTTTTAAATCACTTAAATTATCCTCAGGAATAATTACTGTAACGATCCCTGCTCTTTTAGCAGCAAGTAATTTTTCTTTTAAACCACCAATTGGTAAAACTTTACCCCTTAAGGTGATCTCCCCTGTCATCGCCACATCCTTTTTAACAGGAATATTCGTAAACAAAGATACTAAAGCCGTACACATAGCAATCCCTGCAGAAGGACCATCTTTAGGAGTAGCTCCTTCTGGAACATGTACATGTATATCATGCTTTTTATAAAAATTCTCGTCGATCCCTAGATAACTAGCCCTACTTCGAACTACGGTGATAGCTGCTTGAATAGATTCTTGCATTACTTCACCTAATTTGCCGGTACGAATTACTTTACCGTCTCCTGCAACTGCAGCCGCTTCAATGGTTAATATATCTCCACCAACTTCTGTCCAAGCCAAACCTGTTACCTGGCCTACCCAATCTTTCTTAACAGGATTATGATTAACATAATCTTCAATTTTACCTAAACGATAACGACGTACTCCTAAATATTTTTCAATATCATCTTGATCTATAACGTAATTATTAATTGCTAAATTAGATAGTAAATTTTTAACAATTTTGCGACATAATTTGGCAATTTCTCTTTCTAAACTACGCACTCCTGCTTCTCTAGTATAGTAACGAATAATTTCCATAATCGCATTATCAGTTACAGTTAATTCTTCTGGTTTTAAACCTGATAATTTTTTTTGTTTAGCTAATAAATATTTAGTTGCTATATTTAATTTTTCATCCTCGGTATACCCTGAGAGCCAAATGATTTCCATCCGATCTAATAATGCGTGTGGAATATTCAAAGAATTTGCAGTTGCTATAAACATTACTTTAGATAAATCATAATCAACTTCTAAATAATGATCATTAAAAGAGTTATTTTGCTCAGAATCTAAAACTTCTAATAACGCAGAGGCTGGATCGCCTCTAAAATCAGAAGACATCTTATCTATTTCATCTAATAAAAATAAAGGATTGTTTACCTTAGATTTAATCAGTTTTTGAATAATCTTCCCAGGCATGGCCCCAATATACGTACGTCGATGCCCCCTAATTTCTGCTTCATCTCGAACCCCACCTAATGCTACTCTTAAAAATTTCTTTTTCATTGCTCTAGCTATAGATTCACCTAAAGAAGTTTTACCCACCCCAGGAGGTCCTACTAAACAAATAACATTCCCTTGAGATCTTTTAACCCGCATTTGTACAGCTAAATATTCAATAATCCTTTCTTTTACTTTCTCTAAGCCATAATGATCGTTTTCTAATACTTCTTCGGCATAAGTCAAATCATTACTTAATTTAGTACTACGTTTCCATGGAATATTCAATAAACAATCTATATAATTACGACAAACTGTAGCTTCTGCAGACATCGCTGGCATTAATTTTAACTTATTTAATTCAGTGTTGGCTTTTTCCTTAGCCTCTAAAGTCATACCAGATCCTCTGATCTTTATACGTAAATCTTCAATTTCATTACCAGTCGCTTCATCCATTTCACCTAATTCTTTTTGGATAGCTTTCATCTCTTCATTTAAATAATACTGCCTCTGACTTTTCTCCATTTGTTTTTTAACATTGAATTCAATTTTACGTTTGAGCTTCAAAACATCTAATTCATTTTTTATAACCCCAATTAAATACTCAATTCGATCAGATAGTTTTTCTAATTCTAAAACTTTTTGTTTTTCATTAACTTTCGTTAATAAATGAGTAGTTATAGTATCAATTAAACGTACAGGATCGTTAATATTTAATAATGAAGTAAGTATTTCTGCAGGTAAACGTTTATTTAATTTAACATAATGTTCAAATTGCGCTACTAAAGATTTAATTAAAATTTCTAATTCTTGATTTAATACTATCTGAGTTTCAAATGCCTGAACTTCTACTAAAAAACATGGATCATTTTGCTTGCTATTAATCACCCTACCACGTTTAGTACCTTCTATTAATACCTTAATTGTAGCATCTGGTAATTTCAAAATCTGTAATATCGTAGATATCGTACCAACATGATATAAATCCTCAAACAAAGGTTGATCGCAAGAAGGATCTTTTTGAGCTACTAACAAAATTTGCCGATTCCCTTGCATCGCCTCATCTAAGCCTTTGACTGATTTATCTCTACCTATAAACAAAGGAATTACCATATGAGGAAATATCACTACATCCCTTAAAGCTAACATCGGCATAGTTACTATTTTATCCATATGCTTAGATGAATCGGTATCTATTGATTTATTCATTGCTTTTACTATTCCATTTTTTTATCAACTAACATACTTTAGTCTTATCTGAAATATGTGTTTCTATAGGATCTATATTATTAATACTTTTACCTTGATCAGCATAGATTAAAATTGGTTCAGAAAGTTCTTCAATTACCGATGAATTAATTAATACTTTACTAACATTACTAATCGAAGGTAAATCATACATAGTATTTAATAAGATTTTTTCTAAAATTGAACGTAATCCTCTCGCTCCTGATTTACGTTGTAAAGCTTTTTTAGCAACTAATTCTAATGCTTCTTCAGTAAAATCAATCTCTACATTTTCCATTTTAAATAATTTTTTATATTGTTTTACTAAAGAATTTTTAGGTTTGTTTAGAATATCAATTAAAGCAGATTCTCCTAATTCATCTAATGTAGCAATTACAGGTAATCTACCAACAAATTCTGGAATTAAACCATATTTAGTTAAATCTTGAGTCTCTACACTATGAATAGCTTTTTGTAATGCATCACTATCTTGAACCTTTAAGCTAATATCCGCTCCAAAACCAATTCCACCTTTATTAGTTCTTTGAAGGATAATTTTATCTAAACCAGAAAAAGCCCCACCACAAATAAATAAAATTTTAGAAGTATCTACTTGAATAAATTCCTGTTGTGGATGTTTACGTCCACCTTGAGGAGGAACAGATGCAATCGTCCCTTCAATTAGTTTTAATAATGCCTGTTGCACACCTTCTCCAGAAACATCTCTGGTAATTGAAGGATTTTCAGATTTACGACAAATCTTATCTATTTCGTCTAAATACACAATTCCAGTTTGAGCCTTTTCAACATTATATTCACATTTTTGTAATAATTTTTGAATAATATTTTCAACATCTTCACCTACATAACCTGCTTCAGTTAAAGTAGTTGCATCAGCAATAGCAAAAGGTACATCTAATATTCTAGCTAAAGTCTCGGCTAATAAAGTTTTACCAGAACCAGTTGGTCCAATAAGCAAAATATTACTTTTACCTAACTCTACATCATCGTCGCCACCATTAGATTCATAATTACAACTTGTTTGTAACTTTTTATAATGATTATATACTGCAACTGCCAATATTTTTTTGGCAGAATGCTGTCCAATAACATACTGATCTAACACTTCTAAAATTTGCTTAGGAGTATATAACTTGCCAGGTTTATTTATAGGATCTTCTTTCGAGGTTAAAACTTCTTCACATATTATATCGTTACATAACTCTACACATTCATCACAAATAAATACAGAAGGTCCTGCTATAAGTTTTCTTACTTCATGCTGAATCTTTCCACAAAAAGAACAATATATTGAACTACTTCGTGTTCTTTTATCAACCATAAATCTATCCTCTTACTTTCATATTCTACCTAACGAGCCACATGTTCTATTTTACCAGCATAGCACAAAATAATTTTACCTAATTTTTTATAAATGTTATATAATTAATACATATATTTTTAAGATGGGTATACATATATAAACTTACAAGGGTTAATTAAAAACATATACACCAGAAAGTTAAATTACTTTAAAATTCTTTTCTTGATAACTTCATCGACAATACCATAATGCTTAGCATCTTCTGCACTCATAAAATGATCCCTATCCGTATCTTTTTCTATACGTTTTAAGTCATGCCCAGTATGATGAGCACAAATTTCATTTAAACGTTTTTTTAATGCCAAGATCTCTTTAGCATGGATCTCAATATCGCTAGCTTGCCCCTGGAAACCACCTAAAGGCTGATGCAACATTACCCTTGAATTAGGTAAAGCAAACCGCTTATGCTTAGCACCTCCTAACAATAATAAAGCCCCCATACTACAAGCTTGACCAACACATAAAGTACTTACATCTGGCTTAATAAATTGCATCGTATCATAAATAGCCATCCCTGCAGTAACCACTCCTCCAGGAGAATTAATATATAATGATATATCTTTATCAGGATTTTCAGATTCTAAAAATAATAATTGAGCAACAATTAAGTTAGCCATATGTTCTTCTACTTGACCAACTAAAAAAACCACCCTTTCTTTTAATAGCCTAGAATAAATATCATAAGCTCTCTCTCCCCTATTAGATTGTTCAACAACCATAGGCACTAAGGTATTTAAATTCCCCTTAACAATCTCCACTGATCCTCCTAATTAAAATAAATATAATATTTATTCAATATAATATTCAATAAAAAAAATACCAATTAAAAAATTAATCAGTTAACTCTTTAAAAGTTAAAGTTGTAGCAGTTTTACTTACCTTTTGCTTAACAAAATCTAAAGCAATTTGAAATAAATTAGAATTAATTATCGAATTTTTTAAATTATGATAAATCTGATGGTAATTTTTTCCGGCATTTTTGCGAGCTATATTTTTGAATACCCCTTCCAATTCATATAGTTTTTGTTTTAATAATTGTTCATCTATAGTTAAATTATATTTCTGAATAATTTTCCTTAAAATTAAAGATAAATGTACATTCTTAACAGCTTGAGATTTTAATTCTGATCTAACATCCTCATTTAATTCTGTTACATTAATTCCTTGTCGTTGATTACTATGTTTAAAATTATTTTCTAATTGTTCTAACTCTGAAATAATTAATTTTTCTGGTAATTCATCTACTGGATAAGCTTTAATTAACAGATCTATAACTGCTTCTTCTTCTCGTTTGGCAATTAATTGTTTAGCATGTTTTTCTAAATTTTCTTTAATAACATCTCGGATCTTACTAGTATCTTTATCTTCTATTCCTAATTTATAAGCAAATTCTTCATTAATTTCTGCTAATTGTTTAACTTGGATCTTATTTATATGAACTTTAATTTCGACCGGTTGGTTAGCTAAAGATTTTTCTGCATAATCTTTAGGAAATTTTAAATTCAAAACAATATTATCTCCTGCTTTAGCACCAATTAGCCCGGATTCAAAACCTTCAATAAAAGAATCACCACCTAATAAAACTTGAATATTTTTACTACTATTATTAGAAATTTCTTTACCATCCCTAAAACTTGCATAATCAATTAGCAATAAATCACCTAATTGAGCTTCTCTGTCTACATCTATAAAATCACCTAATTCTTGAGTAGCATTGGATAAGTTATTATCTATATCTTCTTCACTAATCTTAACTTCAGGAATATTGATATTTAATTCACTAAACTCTTTAAGAGCAAAATCTGGATAAACGTTTACTTTAAACACACATTTAAGATCTTTAAGATCTTTAAAATCTTTAAGATCTTTAAGATCTTTAAGATCTTGAAGACTTTTAAGATTATCTGGCTGATGTTCCATATTTTCTAAATTTAGCTGTTCCATAGGATCCAGATGATATTCATCGATCACTTTTTTTACCCCAGAATCTATTAATTCTTCAATAGCTTCTTGATACACCGCAGTTGCATATTTTTCTTTAATTAAAGTCACAGGCACATGTCCAGGACGAAATCCATTCATCTTAATTTGCTTACTTATTTTTTTAATTTTAGTTTGTATACTATCGTTAATTTTTTCGGCAGGAATAATTATATTAATCTTTCTACCTAAACTACTTATTTGCTCTACCTCTATTTGCATTTTTCCACCAACCTAAATAAATAAACATATTGATAAATCAACATATTGCGAAAGGAGAGACTCGAACTCTCACAGGTTTCCCCGCTGGAACCTAAATCCAGTGCGTATACCAATTTCGCCACTTTCGCTTCTACTTCTACTCTTGTTTGGGCTGTGTAGGGATCGAACCTACGACCTACTGATTAAGAGTCAGCTGCTCTACCAACTGAGCTAACAACCCAAATTTATATTGGGGTGAACGAGGGGACTCGAACCCCCGACAACTGGAATCACAATCCAGGGCTCTACCAACTGAGCTACGATCACCATAAAACTTATATACGCGCTCGACAGGGATCGAACCTACAACCGCCGGCTTAGAAGGCCGGTGCTCTATCCAATTGAGCTACGAGCGCTCTTTATTCAATACAATTAACAACCTAACTAAACCAACTGACGTCAAGCCAAATTAGACTAAACAAATAACTTCCAAACAATCTCGGGGTAGAGGGATTTGAACCCCCGACACCCTGCTCCCAAAGCAGATGCGCTACCAGGCTGCGCTATACCCCGTAAGGATAGATAATACAAGACGATTACCCTAAAGGTCAATTATAAATTTTATAGATAGATATCATATAATATACTATTATTTTAAATAATAATTATAAACAAATAATTATTGTCAAATTTAATGCAAAATTTAATCCAAAGGGAAAAGCAAAGGGAAAAGCAATGATAAAGAAACTATTATTACTAGTACAATTTTTAATCATTTCTAATATAAATAGTATAGCTATAGCTATAGATTTAAAAAATTTAGATGAACAAATTTCTTATAGCTTAGGGTTTATGGCTGCAGAACATGCCAAAAGTAACTCACCATTAGGTATAAAAGTAAATCCTAATTCATTTATTCAAGGATTTAAAGATAATTTTAACAATAAGCAACAGCTTGACCCAGAACAAATAATTAAATCTTTAAACATAATTAGAGAAAAACAATTAGAATTACAAAAGAAATATATGGATAAAACAACTAATCCAACGATGACTGTAGAACCAACAATTCCAGCTAGCACTTCTAGTACACAGCCAAGCACAGCGACTCCAGTTGTACCTCAAATAACTAATAATCCAGTAACTCTTGGTAACCCTGATATTAATAACTTCCAAGATAATAATTTATTGATTAATACTGTACAAGATATTAATCCCAAAGAAATATCTAAAAACAAATTAAAAAAGCAAACTACAGAAAAAAACAAAAGCAAAGATCTTACTGAAAATGAAGCTCTAAAAGAGATTATTATCTCTGAAGAATTAGCCAAACCTAAAGAATTTATCAAAAAAATTGTAAAAGAGCTAGATAAAAACAAATCTAATCAAGAACCAAAAAAACCTATATTATCAGATCCTAATGCTGCAAATAAACAAGCTACTAATAAAACCCAAGAAGCTAATCCTGCTTCTAATGAATTAGCTAAATTACAAGAGTTATTACAACATCAAGGATCTAAAAAAACCACCAAAGAAAGTAACAAAGAAAACAAAAAAGAACCTAAAAAAACTCAAGATAAAGTTTCCAATGAAATAAATGTAGTAAAAAATTTTTTAAAAATAAACAAGAAAAACAAAGGTATAAATGAACTAAAAAGCGGATTACAATATCAAGTTTTAAATGCTGGCAATCAATCTGCAAGATCCCCACTAATCCATGATAAAGTTAAAGTTCATTATCGTGGAACTTTAGTAAACGGTAAAGAATTTGATAATTCTTACAACAAAAACCCAGCTGTATTTAAATTAACATCAGTTATTAAAGGTTGGCAAGACGCATTAACATTGATGAAACCAAATGCAAAATGGAAAATTTTTGTTCCACCTCAATTAGCATATGGAAATAAAGAGATTGGAGCTATTCCTGCAAATTCAATATTGATTTTTGAAGTAGAATTAATAGAGGTAAATCCAAGCTAAAAATTATAATTTAAAATTTGTAAATTAAAGGTTTGTTTTAAATTAAAGGTTTGTTTAAATTTATGAAATTTTTTTTTATAATAAAAAAATTAAAAAAACATCAGTTAGCAATTATTACTGGATTTGGATGTATAATTTTAGGCATGCTAGCGGGATCTTACACTTCAATTAATGATTATGCTTGGTATGATAAATTGCATCAACCAAATTTTACCCCACCCAAATTGTTATTCGCTCCAATATGGACAATATTATATTTTATGATTGGGATAGCTTTTAATAAAATTTGGCAAGCAAAACAAACCAAATTATTACGCAAGTTCACTATAATTATTTTAATTTTACATTTTATTAGCAATTTAATCTGGACTTATATATTTTTTTCAATGCGCAGAATTGATATAGCGCTTTACGATATTGCATTTATTTGGGTAAGCTTAATTACCCTTATTATTATAACCAGAAAAATAAAATCAGTATTCTTATGGTTATTACCTTATTTAGCATGGGTTAGTTTTGCTTTAATCTTAAATTTTGCTGTTTATCAATTAAATTAAAGCCGCCATCGCGCGAGCTGCGGCGCCATAAACGCTGTGATTTTTAGAAAATTTACCAAAAACCAGTAAATTCGCTGATAATGTCTGCATAATTGTATATAAACTTGTTTTTCATAAAAAATTATAGTATAAAACAACACTTACAAAAACGATAAACTAAAATCAAACAATTATTATATTTAAGGAAACACAAAAATGATTAGAAATAATTTAAATTTAAATATTCAAAGTGAGGAAATTGCATTACTTCAAACTAGATTACGCTTAACTGCAGAAAAATTAAAACAAGTAAATGATAATAGACTTATAAAATTTGCAAATAATGCAGAATTAAGTTCGAATTCATCAAATGCTAAGCCTAATGTTTCGCAAGATATTTCTAACAATCAAACTATTAGAACTAATAAAGCTAGACCTAATAAAGCTAATAGGGCTAGAGCTAAGAGAGCTAATAGGGCTGATACATTTAGCACAGTTGAAAATAAATTGAATTTCTTAGCACATAAATACGTCACAACAAATAAAAGATAATAATCTGCAATTATACAACAAGCTAAACGCATTTATTCAAATTTTTTTTATTTAAATGCGTTTATGCTAATCTTCCACTTTAAATAGATTAAATTATAAAATAATTTAATCTTCACCTACCAGCAATAGTTATATTATCTATTAATATCGAACCAGTAATAATATTGTTTTGATAATCAACATCATTACCTATAGCTATAATATTTTCAAACATATTAACCAAATTGCCAGCAATCGTAATTTCTTCCACTGGATGGCTAATTTTGCCATTTTCAACCCAAAATCCGCAAGCTCCTTTAGAATAATCCCCTGTGACTAAATTTACCCCATACCCAATAGTTTCTGTAACTATTAATCCAGTTTGCATTTGTTGGATTAGATCATTAGATTTTTCCCATCTGTCAGTTATTGGAGTTGTTTTATTAGCATGTTCAGTAAATAGAGGATCAATAGAATTAGCATTTGGTATGTTATCATTATTTATAATAAATAAATTATGGATCCCATTTCCATGGCCAGTTGGAATTAAATTTAATTTTTTAGCAAAATAATTGCTTAATAAATAAGTATTTAATTTCCCTGCAGTTATTATAAATTGTGATTTGGTTGCAATACCGTCTGCATCAAAGCAAGCACTTCTTAATCCACTTTTAATAAATGGTTCATCAATTATATTAATAAATTTAGGAAATATTTGATGATTAATTTGATCAATTAAAAATGATGATTTATTAGCTATATTGTGACCAGAAATTGCTGCAATTAAGCAATTAAAAAATTTTGCGGCAATCCTTGGGGTAAATAAAACCTTGGATTTATTCGTGGGGATTTTAATTGCTCCTAATTTACTGGTTGCATATAATCCAGCATTATTTCCAATAATTTCCAATGGTGTTAGATCTTGAAAATTTCTACCAATTGTATAGTCGCCATCGCGTTGCATAGATCCTTTTTCTTCAGCGATTAAATTACATGCTAAACTATAACTAGTAGTTGGATAAGCTGCTATAAAATCGCAACTATTACCTATGGCTATAAAACTACTATTATAATTAAACATAGCACCTTCAGAATTTTTGATACAAGGAGCATAATTTAAACCAATTTGTTCACAATTTTTAGCGATGTTAATGGCTATTTCAGGGGTTATAATTTGAGGATGATATAGATCTAAATCTATAATGTTTTTGGCTATTAAATTAGGATCAGCAAGACCACAATAAGGATCGTTTTCTGTAAAAGTTGCGATTGAGATTGCTTTTTCAATCGCTTGATTTAAATGTTCTGCATCTAATGAAGTAGTCTTCACGGTACCTTGGTGATGATTTTTATATATAGTAATGCTGATTTCGCTATTCTGATTATATTCTATAGTATCTAGTTGCTGCATTCTAACATTTACCCCTAAGCCTATATTGATATTAGCTGCAACAATACACTGTACTTGATGTTGTTTGGCGATTAATAAAGTATTTTTTACAATATTAGTTAATTTAAGTAAATGTTTATCAGCCGACATTTGTACCACCTACGGTTAATTCTTCAATCAATAATGTAGGTTGTCCTACTCCTACCGGTACATTTTGTCCTTCTTTACCACAAGTACCGACCCCTGGATCTAATTTTAAATCATTACCAACCATTATAATTTTGTGTAAAATTTGAGCTCCATCTCCAATTAAAGTTGCACCTTTTACAGGAAGAGTAATTTCTCCATTTTCAATTAAATATGCTTCATTAGCTTCGAATACAAATTTACCTGAAGTAATATCTACTTGTCCTCCTGCAAAATTAGCTGCATATATTCCTTTATGAACTTTTTTAATAATATCTTTAGGTTCACTTTGACCTGCCAGCATATAAGTATTAGTCATTCTAGGAATTGGTAAGTAAGCATATGATTCTCGACGTCCATTACCGGTAGATTTCGTTCCCATAAGCTTAGCATTTAATTTATCTTGTAAATAATTTATCAAGATCCCATCTTTAATCAATGTGGTGGTTTGAGTTGGAGTACCTTCATCATCAAAATTTAAAGAACCACGTCTGTCAGGTAAACTACCATCATCTACTATAGTACATAAATTACTGGCTACTTGTGTGCCTAACTTCTCAGTGAAAACCGATCCTTGTTTGCGAATAGCATCTCCTTCTAAACCATGCCCAATTGATTCATGTAATAATATTCCAGGCCATCCTGGACCTAATACTACTTGCATATTTCCAGCAGGAGCTTCTATTGCTGATAAATTGGTAATAGCTAAGTGTACTGCTTGTTTAGCGTATTTATGAGCTAATGCCCAATTATTATCAGTAAAAATTTGATAGCCACCAAATCTACCTCCACCACCTGCAAACCCTTGCTCTAATTTTGTTGCTTGTTTAGCAATAACCATTACATTTAATCTAATTAATGGTCTCAGATCAGCAATATAAGTGCCATCAGATGAGGCAATTAAAATAATTTCATGCGAACCTAGTAAAGATGCAGTTACTTGCTGAATTTTAGGATCTAAACTTCTTGCATATTCATTAATACTTTGTAATAACTGAATTTTTTGTTGATCATTAATTGAATATAATGGATCAGAACTTGCATATAATTGATTAGCAATAATATTAGAACAATTATTAGAAAATTTATAAGTAGTATTTAAATGTTTATAATGTTGATTTTTAGAAATTTTAATTTTTTGATTTGAATTATTATTATTGTGGTTAGAATTAGCAATACAACAAGCAGCTTCTATAGAGTCTTGGATCGCAGTTAAACTTAAATCTTCAGAAAAAGCTAAGCTGGTCTTATCGTGATTAATGACTCTAACCCCAACCCCAGCAGAAGTATAGTAACTGCCTGATTTAACTGTATTGTCTTCTAAATACCAATTTTCTGAATTTATTGCCTGAAAATATAGATCTGCATAATCTATAGATTTATATTTATGAAATAAATTATTTAATGATTTATTTAATTTTGTATTATCTAATTTGGCTGAATGTAAAAAAATTTTTTCAGCTAAGTTTATTTGTTTTGTTAACATAATGAAGATAATATAATATTTTATTTAATTCAACAATGCTTGTTATTTTTTAATTTATATTTAAAATTAAAGTATGTTGGGTTAAAATGTGTTGGGTTATAATTTGAGGGTTACTATAGGATAGCGACCATCACCCGAGGATTAAAATTATATTAATAAAACTCGATAATTATCCAGAATTGCTTCAAGCATCAGCAGATATCCAGTAGTTGTTTCATTTAGGTTTTTTTTTTATTATTTTTTTAATATTCTTATTATCCTTTGAAGTTAAGGGTTTCTCTATAAATTCTGGCTCTAATAAGCATTTTAATTGTTTAGCTACTGAGAAAATTACTTCAGTATTTTTCCATAATAAACTATGGTTTTCTTTGGGAAACATGATTTCATAAACAGGGACATTAAGTGATCTTAATTTTTGGGCATATAATTCTGCATCTCCTCTAAAGCGATCAAATTCTCCAAATGTTAAATAAGTCGCAGATAATTGTTTTAGTATTTCAGAATTACACCAATATGGAGATAATTTAGGATCTTTTCTATCAATGGAGTCTGACAAATAAAGATCTAAAAACCATTTTACAAATTGTTCATCAATAACATAATCTTGATCTTCAAATGTTCTATACTTTGTGTTTTTGGTAATAGTTCTAGATAAATCTGTTACAGGACTTATTAATATTTGATGATTGAATACTAATCCATTTTCCCTAGCTTTTATAGCGATTAAAACTGCTAAAGTCCCACCAGAACTGAATCCCCCTATACTTATTCTATTACAATCAATTTGTAATAAAGTACTATTTTTGTCACTTAATAAGTTTTTTATAACACGGTATAATCCATTTAATATACTAATTGGCTTATGCTCAGGAGCCAATTTATGTTTAAGCGCAATAACTTGGCAATTTGTAAGTTGTACAATACAACTACAAATGAAATTAGTATAATTTTCTTCTAAAGCAACAAAAGCCGTACCAGGAATGTATATTAAAGTTGGATATAACTTGTCTGGATCATTAGGCAAATTTTTGTAAATAGTAATGTCTTTAAACTGTTCACTTAATTTACTTTTTTTATACTGCGCTGAAGTATAACTAACCTTAGGAGCAGAGGAAAATATTAACTTGCGATGCTTAAATATATCACGAAACATTTTATACTTAAAAATTTCTATATAATTAACTATAAAGTAACATTGTAAATTTTAGAAGCAATGATTTAATCATAGAAAAAAAACAAAATCAATAATTAGCTTGATAATTTTAAAGTCCAGTTTAGGAATTAAATTTGGCATTTAGGACAATAAAAAGTAGATCTTTGTCCTAAAGTTAATTGGTTAATTATAGTATTACATTCTAAGCATGCTTGTTTATTCCTGCCGTAGACTTTTAATGCATTCACAAATTTTCCTATTTGTCCGCTTGGGCTAAAAAAATCTTTTAATGTAGTTCCACCTTGTTGAATAGCTATATTTAAAATATTTCTAATTGCCATTAATAATTTATTCATTTGGTTTAAATCTAATTTTTTAGCCATGGTATTTGGGTTAATTTTAGCTGCAAATAATGCCTCATTAGCATAAATATTGCCGATTCCAACTATAATTTTATTATTCATAATAAATTGTTTTATAGATAAATTTTTATTTAAAGCTTTATTTAATAAATAATTAGCATTAACACTAAGATCTAAGGGTTCAGATCCTAAATTAATTAATAATTTGTGAGTTAAAGGATCTTTATTTGTCCAAATGATAGCTCCAAAGCGTCTTGGATCGTTATATCTTAAAATTATATTGTTATCTAATATAAAATCTACATGATCATGTTTTTTAAAGATATTTACTTGTTCAGTAATAATTAATTTCCCGGACATTCCTAAATGAATAATTAAAGTTCCATGTTTATTTGATTTTTTATTATAACAAGAGATTAATAAATATTTTGCTCTTCTTTTAATAGCTAGAATTTTATAATTAATTAAAATCTTAGGTAATTTTGAATTAATTGGCCAACGTAAAGATTTTTGACGCACTATAGTTTTAGTTATAGTAGTGTTAATTATTTTTTTTTGCAAATATAAACAAATAGTTTCTATTTCTGGTAATTCAGGCATATAATTTATAATAATATTATTAATTAAAATAGTTGTTAAATATAATATTT
>CAIKKE010000124.1 GCA_903827925.1 uncultured Francisellaceae bacterium | reverse complement strand
TATGTTGGTTGTTGTGCTGAATGTGGCAGCATAGAGCTTAGAAAACAATTATAAAGAATTACTGACTAATGGAACAGTTGCGAGCCGTAGGCGAGCTTAACTTGTGATTAGCTAATTTTAGATCTACAGTTTTTTCATTTATTCCTAAAACAGTTGCAGTTTGACCATTGATTAGAAAATTTAATTCATTATTTTTAGTCCACCTAATCTTATCATTTTTCATTAAACTACGTTCCTCAAGACTAAAAACTGCAGCCATGCCTGGTTCTTTAGATGGTGACCAAATAATTTCTAGATCTTTAGATCTTAAAGTTAAAGTTTGATTTTCTAAATTTTTATTTACAATTTGATAATATTCTTGCAATTTAATCGATGCTCCAAAGGGGCGTTCTAAAAATAAAACCCAATCGAGAGAATTATAATAATAAATCTTCTGTAATTCGGCTTTAGTTAAATTACGAGAAGTTAAAATTTTATAATTAACCTCCACACCTATTAATTCACCTTTAGATTTAAGTCCTTCTCTAATATAGTTATTTACCATTTTTCTGTCTTGATGTTTCGGTGTAATTAAAATAGTATGCGCTCTATCATCGATAGTTTTTTCTAAATACATCTTGGATATTGTAAGTATGCGTTCATTATGTTCTGGAATTTCTATTAAAGAATTAGATAACCCAATTAGTGCCTCTGAAATTTTATTATTATAAACATGGCGCATTACATCTAAGATTTTAAGGGATTTCAATCTAACATTATGCGTCATTGCAACTGATTGCATTTTAGATCCCAATAACAAATAAAATATGTTACCTGCCTCAATTGAGGGTAACTGCCGATTATCACCAATTAATACTAACTTAGTATTTAATTGCTGCATTTTAGTAATTAACCCAAACATTTCAGCCGTTGAAACCAAAGATGCCTCATCTAATACAAATAATTTTCCCCCATATTCAATTTTAGCAAAAGTTGGATCTACATTTAATAATTTTTCAGTATCAATTAAGAATTTACGTAAGGTTAAAGTTTCGATCCCAGCTTTTAATAATTCATTATGACTCTCTAAATCTTGACTACCTTGTTGTAAGCGTTCTTTAGCACTAGTTGTAACTGAAAGTCCTATAATGGAAAAATTTAGATCTAAACATAGTTTATTTAAATTGCGCAACATGGTGGTTTTACCTGAACCCGCAACTCCTTGAATACCTACTATTTGATCAGAAGTTGTTAAAATCAAATCTATTGCTTGTTGTTGCCCTGCGGTTAACTTTGGATTTTTAGGCACATCCACCATAATTGGTTGCAGAGTATTTTGAGAGCTAATTGTTAAATCTAAACAAGTTTTCTCTAATTCTAACATTTTTTTGCTAGTTAATAATTCTTTATTAACCATTATAAGACTGCCGTCTTTAAATCTTGCATTTAAACTTTCATTTAATACTTCCTTAGGAACAGTTATTCCAAGGCTAAATAATTCTAACTGTAAATCTTTTAATGAAACTACCGCCTCCCTTTCTTGGTTTTTATCGACCACCCAATCTAATAACAAATCTGCAGTTTTTCTCTCCCAATCATCTTTAGAGTTTTGAGGAATTTTATTTACATAATCATGCATAATAGGATG
>CAIKKE010000123.1 GCA_903827925.1 uncultured Francisellaceae bacterium | reverse complement strand
TATTAAGTATATAATATTATTTATTTATAACTTATCTTACAGAAACTTCTCCACTGTAGATCTTAATTAATTCATACTTATGATTAATATTATCGAACTTTTCAATTATCAAAGCTCCATTATTATCTATTCCTTTATTTAACCCTGTAATAATTGATTGTTCGTTATGATTATATATAGTTACTAATTTATTTAAAGTATAATTTTTAAGTTGCCATTCTGTTACAAATGGAACCAACCCTTGTATTTCAAAGATTAATAAAATATCTAAAATATTAGTAATCAATAAACCTAATAATATATTAAGATCAAAAATAATATTAATATTATTAGTATTATTATTAATATTCATTAGAAATTGTTTAGGAAAGGGTTTAGGTAATAATTTATTAGACTTTGTTAACCTCGAAGTATTATTTATAGCTAAATCATCCTCTAGCATTGAAGCATTATTAATATTCATACCTATACCTATAACAGCTTGAGCATGTTTAATTCCTGCGAGAGTTTCAATTAAAATTCCGGCTAATTTACTATGTTCATATAAAATATCATTAGGCCATTTTAAGCTGATATTTTCAATCCCATAGGCAGCTAAAGTGCGACTAATTGCAACAGCAATTGCAGGACTTAATCCTAATAAATTTTTAAGATTTGGATTAAATTTCCATAATATAGATAAATAAATATTACCTAATGGCGAGCTCCAATTACGATTTAATCTACCTCTACCTGCAGTTTGCATTTCAGCCAAACAAAAGATTAACTGATTATCTGGATTTTTCGCACAATCTAATAAATAGCTATTAGTAGATGCGATCTGTTTAAAAATTATAATTTTTTCTTTAGTTAAATATTTATGATATTTAAGATCAGTATTTTCAATAATTTTATTAAGATCTAACAAGTTAATTATTCTTTACTATATTACTATATTATTATTTACTATTTATTGCTATTTATTAATATTAATCTTTACTAGAATTTTTGCTTGATCGTTTACGATCAGTCACATTTAATTCCACTTTACGCAACCGAATAGATTTAGGAGTTACTTCTACTCGTTCATCTTCTTCTATATATGCAATTGCTTGCTCTAAAGTCATAATAACTGGTGGAGTTAAACGAATCGCATCATCTTTACTTGCAGCTCGGATATTGGTTAATTGCTTGCCTTTTATTGGATTCACTTCTAAATCATTATCTCGATTATGTTCTCCAATAATCATGCCTTTATACACTTTTTCTCCATGCCCTATAAACATTTTTCCACGATCTTCTAATTTCCATAATGCATACCCAGCAGAATTTCCATCTTCCATAGAAACTAGTACTCCATTACGCCGCCCTTCTATAGTGCCACGATAAGCTCCATAGGAATTAAAACTTCTATTCATTAATCCTGTCCCTCGAGTTTCTGTTAAAAACAGTCCATGATAACCAATTAAGCCTCTAGATGGCCCAATAAAAGTTACCCGAGTTTTACCAGCACCTGAAATTCGCATATCTATCATTTCTGATTTTCTTAAACTAAGCGATTGAACTACTACCCCAACAAATTCATCATTAACGTCTACTTGAATTTCTTCTAAAGGTTCTAATTTAATATTATTGGAATCAACTTTATATAAAACTCTTGGACGACTAATAGATAATTCAAACCCTTCTCTTCGCATGGTCTCAATTAAAACTCCTAATTGTAACTCTCCTCTACCTGCTACTTCATAAGCATCTTTATCAGAACTTTGAGTTATTTTAATCGCAACGTTACCTTCAGCTTCGCGCATTAAACGTTCCCCAAGTACTCTAGAAGTTAATTTAGAACCCTCTTGCCCTGCTAATGGAGAATCATTTATAGAAAAAGTCATGGCAAGAGTTGGAGGATCTACTGGAGTTGAGTCTATTGCCACAAGTATTTCAGGATCGCAAACTGTGTCTGCAACTGTTGCGTTACTTAAACCAGAGATTGCAATAATATCACCAGCAATCGCCATATCAGTAGCTATTCTTTCTAAGCCTCTAAAAGATAAAATTTTAGTGATCCTAGCATTTTCAATTAATTGATTTTCTCGATTTAATACTTTTACATTCTGATTAGTTTTTACTGTACCAGAATAGATCCTGCCAGTTAAAATTCTGCCTAGGTAAGAATTATATTCTCTAGTAGAAATTAACATTGAAAATCGATCGTTTGGATCTCCTAAAGGCGGAGGTACATGTTTTATAATTAAATTAAATAAAGGAGTAATATCTTCAGACTTATCTTCCAATTTTAAACTAGCCCAACCAGCACGTCCAGAGGCATAAACAATTGGAAAATCTAATTGCTGATCATTGGCCTCTAATGCCATAAATAATTCAAATACTTCATCTACAACTTCACTAATTCGTCTATCAGGTCGATCAACTTTATTAATAACTACAATCGGATTTAAATTTAGCTTTAAAGCTTTAGATAATACAAATTTAGTTTGCGGCATAGGACCTTCTGAAGCATCTACTAATAATACTACCCCATTAACCATAGAGAGGATCCTCTCAACTTCTCCTCCAAAGTCTGCATGCCCTGGAGTATCTACAATGTTGATCCTAATTTCTTGATTAGTCTCAGGATCAGCCCATTGTAAAGAAGTGCATTTTGCTAAGATCGTAATTCCACGTTCACGCTCTAAATCGTTAGAATCCATAGCTCTTTCAGCTATTAATTGATTATTACGAAAAGTGCCACTTTGTTTTAGCATACTATCCACTAATGTAGTTTTCCCATGATCTACGTGGGCAATAATTGCAATATTACGAATAGCTGTTGCTGTTAAACTTGTATCCATCAATCAATACCTTATTTTTTAATCATAACTTAATTTTGAAACTTAATTATTTTAAACTTACTTAATTTAAACTTATTTAATTTTTAATTTTAACTTGCTAACTATAGTTAGTTAAAACATAGTTAGTTTAAGTTGCAAATTATATATTAATTACTATAGAATTGAAACCTTTTTTACCTTATGTGAGAAATTAGGAGAGATGGCCGAGCGGCTTAAGGCGCACGCCTGGAAAGTGTGTGTACGTTAATACCGTACCGTGGGTTCGAATCCCACTCTCTCCGTCATTACTAGGTTTATCAACATTCACATTTGTCCAAAAACTCTCAATTTATTTAGTATTATCATCTATTAAATACCTCTGACTTCCAATAAAAGCCATGATTAAAAAGGGGTATATTTACGGGGTACTTTAGTACCCTAATGGAGATACCCCTATGAAATTAACTGATAATAAAATTAAAAATCTAAAACCAAGAGATAAACAATATAAAATTAGCGATGGTAAAAATTTATTTTTGTTAATTACACCTAGTGGTGCTAAATACTGGAGATATAAATATACATTCAATGGCAGAGAAAAAGTACTAGTAATGACGGAGATCCGTTTACCACAGCCTAACCAACTCCAAACTGGAGTGGTATGGTGATGTTTTCACTCTCTGCGGCCATTATAGATGCGTACTTAGAGAGCGTCAAATGAACCATTTTTGATTCTCTATCAAAGCTTAACGTGTCCATAAAATCTCTATTTTCGTGATTTTAGGTACATGTAACATGTTCCTAAAATTACACTATATGTAACTTTAAGGACATGATATGCCCCTTAGGTATCGCAATTTGAAACCTAAAGTACATGATGCGTAATATCATCAAATCTCAAAAAGCTAAAAACATCATTTTGAGCATTCGTTCTTGACTTAATTATATGCTCGAGATATGATATAATGTATCTTAAGCATTATAGGGGTTGTCATGTCTAACACCATATTTATTGGCCGAAAAGCCGAACTAGAGCGGCTAAAAGCCCTATATAAGAAGAAAACATCAAGCCTTGTCGTCGTAAAAGGACGAAGAAGAATTGGAAAAAGCAGGCTTATAGTGGAATTTGCCAAAATATCTAGTGCTCAAACATTTTGGAGTTTCGCAGGTCTTGCCCCAGAAGATGGCATTTCCGCGCAACAACAAAGGGATAATTTTGCACGGCAACTCGCATTGATGCTCAAAATTCCGCCCATGACTTTCTTGGATTGGAGTGATGCCTTTGAGCATTTGAGCCTCCATATTAAGCCTGGGGACATCATCCTGCTTGATGAGATTTCGTGGATGGGATCAAAAGACCCTAGCTTTATCCCTAAACTCAAGGCTTGGTGGGATAAACAAACTGGTCATATGCTTCTTGTGTTTTGTGGATCGGTGTCAACTTGGATTGAAGAAAATATTTTAAAGAGCACGGCATTTTTTGGGCGCGTCAATTTAACGATTAGCTTGGAGCCACTATCCATTCCTGAAAGCGCTGAGCTTTTAAGGACGCTCAGTATGCAGCTTTCTCATTATGATATGTATAAACTACTCAGCATTGTGGGCGGTGTGCCATGGTATTTGGAGCAATTCAATCCTATTATGACGGCTGATGATAATATCAAGCAACTTGCTTTTGAGAAAAGCGGATTACTTGTTACCGAATTCGATCGTATTTTTCACGATCTCTTTAATGGCAAGGGTGCTACATATAAAAAAATCCTAGACAGTCTTAAAGATGGCGCTAGAACTTTATCGGAAATTAGACGAAACATAGAATTTGCTCACAGCGGCACTCTAAGCCAAATGATGGACCATCTCATTGTTGCAGGCTTTGTTGTTAAACAATCACTATGGTCGTTTAAAACGGCAAACCCCTTAAAACAAAGCTTATATAGAATATCAGACCCATATATGAGGTTTTATCTCAAAGTCATAGAGCCAAATCTGGGCGCTATTTCTGATGGTGGATTCGATCAAGTGCAGCTATCTACCATGCCAGGATTTGAAACGCATATGGGTCTGCAACTTGAGGCATTGCTTTTACAAAACCGTCCACTGTTGCTTCAAAAATTAGGCATTTCACCCGTTGATATTGTGCGTAGCGGACCTTATAGGCAAACAAAAACGACAACTCAACAAGGTTGTCAAATTGATTATCTAGTGCAGACCAAAACGAACAGCTTGTTTATTTGTGAGTGCAAATTCAAAAAAGGTGAAATAAGTGGCGAAATCATTACTGAAATGCAAGACAAGATATCAAGATTAAAGACGCCTAAGGGATTTGCAAAAGTTGCGGTGTTGTTTCATTTAAGCGGTGTTGCTTCTTCTGTCGCCACAAACCCTTACTTTTATCGCATCATCGATATTGCAGATTTTTTAGAAGATAATTAGGTCCTTACTTATGAAATTAACTTGGATCACTGATGCTTTCTAGCCCCCTAATATCTTTGGACAGTATTTTCTCGCACTTGTAATTACCCTTAGTCTAAAATTTAAAGTATGGATGGAGCCAAAATTTTTTGTAGAGTAAGAAGCTATTTATCAACTTGTCGTAAACATGGTGTTAAAATTACTGATGCGCTAAAGCTATTATTTCAAGGAAAGATGCCAGATTTTGTTTATAATTCTGATTGAGATTTTAAAATCGCTGAATAGTTACTAAGTTTTTTCTTATGTTTGATTTTGAACACGAGAAAAACTATCAGCTTTTTAATTTTGTCGAACTGAGGTGTTATATATATTTTTAAATTTTAAAATAACTATTTTTGAATAAATTTTCAAGTAAATTTACATTTATTTAGATAAAGAACACATATAAAGATTCAAATAAATTTATAAATCTTTACAATTTTCAAAATAACTATTTCTATTTAAATTTTCAAACAATTCAAATTTAAATTTATTTGGATAAAGAATATAAGATAAATATAACCCTTGAGGTTTAGCAGTTACTGAAGCTGCTTTTCTATCTCTAGCTAATAATATTTCCTTAGCTATTGATACTGAAGATGGACCAATTTGCCCAATTTTAATTAACACTCCTACCATATTTCTAACCATATGCTTTAAAAAAGCATTGGCAGTAATGGTAATTTTTATTAAATTTTGCAAACGACAACATTTAATAAAATAAATTTTTCTAATGCTAGATCTGCTTTGACAATCTTTACCTCTAAAACTACTAAAATCATGTTCACCTAACCAATAACTAGCAGCAATCTGCATACAATCAACATTTAAATTTTGATATTCCCAAGCAAGATAATTTCTAAATAAACTATTTCTGATCTGAGAATTATATATATAATAATTATATGTTCTTAATAAAGCAGATTTTCTAGCATTAAAATCTAATGGAACTTCTTTGCTTGATAAGATCCTAATATCTAAAGGTAAGAAATTATTAACTCCAAATACCCAAGCACTCATCTTGCGTTGAGTTACCGTGTCAAAATGTATAATTTGATAAGTAGCATGCACCTTAGCATCTGTTCTTCCAGCACAAACTATATACACTGGATGATTAGCTACTTTAGATATAGCAATCTCTAATTGTTGTTGAATAGTTGAATAAATACTATTTTTTTGAATTTGTAGTCCATGATAATTACTTCCATCATACTCAATAATTAAGGCTATTCTATACATCATTTTAAAACATTTTCAAATTATTTTTATTATGTTTATTTATTAATTTACTACTTTTAACATATTCGTGATTTGATCTTTATATTTTTGATCTTTAACATTAATGATCTCTTGCAATAACTCTCTGGCACTTTTTTTATCCCCTGCAGCTATATATTGATTAGCTAATGCCATTTTTAGCTCTAATTCTTCGTCTCGTAAAAATACTAACTTGCTATTTTCTAAATTATTATGTTCTATCTCTATATTATTAAAATTATCTTTTGTAATATCACTTGTAATTGGTTTAGCAAGTTGATTGGCTGGTTTAAACGTTGTAGAATTAGCTTTTAAATTTACATTTGGTTGTTCATTTTGCTGTAAATTATTACCTTCTACTTCCATGGTTGCTTGAGTTGCTGAAACTAATTTATAAAACAAATACATTGTGGCAGAAACCAAAAAAAATGCTAATAATAAATTATTTCCATATTTAGCTGGAAATAATTCTACGTTATGAGCATTAGAATAATAAACATTGTAATGCTTAGAATTTGAATTATTAGTCGTTGGTTCAGAATTTGGATAATCAGATTTTAGATGCTCAGAATTTAAATTATCCGAGTTTAAATGATCAGTATTATTATTTATATTTGGATTTAGTTTTTTAGATTTTTCTCCTCTTAAAGCATTTAGTTCAGAATTAACTTGAGATATAGCAAAATTTTCAGCTAATTTTTCTTCATCTTTACTCAAAGAAATTGCTTGAGGAGTTAATTCTAATAATTTTTGATAATTTATTTTATTTTTCCTAGAATTTTCAGAAAAATTTTGTAAATTATTAATTAATTTATTTAATAATGAATATGAATTAGAATTATCTTTCTGATTATCATTAAGATAATTTAAATTTTCTAAATGATTGCTGTTAGGCTCAATATTTGTGGAATTTTCAAGATTTTTAATTTTAGAATTTTTTTTAGGATTTAATTTATTGTTAATTAACAATTCATTTTCATTTGGTTGTTCTAAAGAGCTAGCAAAAATTGCATCCGTATTATTGACTTTACTTGGATCCACTACTGCCTTTTTATCTGTTACCAATTGTTTATATAAATTAGCATTAACATTTTTTTTTTCAACTGGCTTAGGATCTAACAGAATACTATAACTTTTAATCATAGTACCTTCTGGCCAAGTTAATTGTAATAAAAAATCCAAAAAAGGATCTTTAATTACTATATTACTATAAATATAAACTATAAGATCTTCGTTAAATTTTTTGGTTTCAAATTTTAAATGACTTAATAAAAAAGGTCTAGGAATTCCAGCTCGCATAAAATCTTTAGCATCAGCTAAATCAGCTATTAAACTTACAGGATCTAATTCTTCCGCCCCAGTAATTTTAATGCTAGCACTTAACGGCTCATTTAAATAAGAATTTACCTTAATTTCACTTAAACCTATAGCTAGCAAGGTATTATTATAAAAAATAATAATACCTATTAATATCCACTTAATAAAACATTTAGTAAAATACTTAGTAAAAAGATTTAGGTTTTTTGTAATAAAATCCACTAAATACCTCTTGATCTTTAATTAATCCTTTATAATATATCTACTTATTAAGAATTCTAATTAACATCCTTAAATAATTTTAAATATCACATAAGTATATACTAATTATGTAATTGTTCACGAAAATAACATTTCAGCAATTTGCACTGCATTTAATGCAGCACCTTTACGGACGTTATTCGCTACAACCCACATAGCTAATCCATATTCATCATTAATAAAATTCCTAATCCTACCTACAAATGTTTGATCGGAACCAATAGTATCAGGAATTATTGTAGGATAAAGGTTATTCAAAGGATCATCAATTACAGTGACCCCGGGTGCTTTACTTAGTAATTTTCTAGCAATTTGGGCCGGTAATGGCTTTTTAGTTACAACATGCATAGCCACTGAATGCCCATATAAAGTAGGAACCCTAGCAGTGGTTGCAGTGATTTTTATACTATCATCATGTAAAATTTTATGCGTTTCCCAAACCATTTTCATTTCTTCTTTAGTGTAACCGTTATCTTCAAAAACATCGATATGTGGTAAAATATTAAACGCTATTTGCCTTGGATACACTTTAGGATCTATAGGGATCCCACTTAATGCTTGAGTAGTTTGTTCAACTAATTCTTTAATGGCGGCCCTACCAGTCCCTGAAACTGATTGATAGGTCACAAAATCAATTTTACTGATCCCAACCATATCATAAATCGGTTTTAAAATTAATAATGCTTGAATAGTTGCACAATTTGGATTAGCAATAATATTAGTTTGTTTATATAAATCTAAATCTTCTGGATTTACTTCTGGAATAATTAAAGGAATATTTTTTTGATAACGAAAACACGAAGTATTATCTATAACTACGGCTCCAGCCATTGCAGCTTTAGGCACATAAGCTTCAGAAACTTTAGAACCTGCTGAAAAAAATGCGATTTTTATACCAGCAGCTTTAAAATCAAAATCTTCTAGCTTTTTTACTTTAATTGCTTGCTTCTTGAAAGTTAAAAATTCCCCTTCAGAATTGTTACTGGCTAAAAGAAATAAATTATTAGCAGTAACTGGAAAATTTTTTTCTTCTAAAATTTCAATGATAGTTTGACCTACCAAACCAGTCGCCCCAATTATGGCTATATTTAACACTTAACTACTCCTTTTAAAATTTAGAGTTAAAACTTTGGGCTAATTGATATTCTTCTAATGTATTGATCTCTAAAGTTTTAACCTTAGTAAGGCTTACTCTAATTTTGAAGCCATGCTCTAAAACACGTAATTGTTCTAATGACTCTGCTTGTTCTATAGGAGTCATCGGTAATTTGCTATATTTTAATAAAAAATTCCTCTTAAAAGCATATAAACCTATATGATGATACACAGGAACATTATTTATATTTTGCCTAAAATATGGAATAGGAGCGCGAGAAAAATATATAGCATTACCTTGTAGATCTGTTATTACTTTAACTACCCCTGGATTATTTTTATCTTTCTCATGATCTAATTCTCTAGCCAAAGTTGCCATATCTGGATCTTCGTTATGCAAATATGGAAAAATTAGTTGCTCTAACATTATTGGAGTAACAAATGGATCATCTCCTTGTAAATTAATCACTATATCTACATCAGAAAATTCTTTAGCAACAGCAGCTACTCTATCGCTACCTGTTAATAAATTACTATCAGTCATCATTACTTTACCATTAATATTCTGAATTACTTGCATAATTTCATGATTATCTGTAGCTACTATAACATCCTGTAACCATGCACAACGTAATGCATTTTCATACACTAATTGCACCATAGGTTTTCCATTAATAGGTAATAACGGCTTTCTTGGGAGCCTAGTAGATCCAATTCTACTTGGAATTACACAAAGAATTTTTTTCATAACATCTCATAATATATAATAATAATATTTAAATTATATTTCAGTTAATAATTTTTGAGCGGCTTTATATTTATTATTAAAGATTAAAGCTTTTTGAGCATATTTACGCGCTAAGCTCATGTTTTTTTTAGCATAATAGCACAAAGCTAAATTATACCAAACTTCAGCAGTTGGTTCAAAATTTAATATAGAAATTTTAAAATATTTTATAGCTAAATCAAAATTTTCTAAAGCATAATATATATTACCAATAACAAAAGGAATATCTTGATCTTTACTTAATTTGAAAAAATATTCATAAATCAATTCCAAACCTTGATTTAAATCATGTTCTTGTTCAGTATCAAAATTACCGTTTTTTAACTCTTTATGAATAAATTTTAATAATTGTTCAGATAAATCATAAAACAAATCAGGATCCCATTTACTAAAGGATAAAATTGCTAAAATTTGTTTTAAACTATACCAATCATTTATATGATCTTTAAAATAACATAAATTAATTAAATGCAATGGATTAACGTCATATAATACTTGTTTAGCTGTAAATTCTAAAAAACTATTATAATTATTAATTTTATTTTTATCTTGAAAATTGTTTTTATAATTATTACTAATCAAACAAGCAATTTGTAAATCAGTATATGCATTAGGACTGATAATACTAATTCCTTGGGTTAAATTTAAAAATCTATCAATGGCGTGAAAATTTACCATAAAAGAAATAGAACCATGGGTTGCAATATTTGGTTCATCTTTAGATTTAAAATCTTCTAGATTAACATTACCCTTATCTGCAACTAAAAACACTGTAGATTTTTTAGAAAACATTTGAATATTGTTAATAGCTTGCAACGCTCCAATAGGCAACAAAAAAGTTCCATGCTTTAATTGCTTCTGATATTCTAATAAAATTTGATTAAACACCGGATTATCATAATAATTTTCAGGATCAATTAATTTATGTGAATATTTACATTTAATTTTTTGTAAACAAAATTTAGTTTTATAATTTAAATTTATACTACTTGCAAATAATTTATGATTATTAATTTTGAATGCATCATGCGCTAAAGTATCGAAAATATAATTAGCAATAACCACTAAATTATTATTTAGTGAATTCTCAGTTATAATTTTTTGACTATTAATTAAACAAATTTGTTGATCTTTAGATGCATTAAAGCATGCAAAATCTAATTGTTTATTTTTAATATATTTTTCTAATTGTGGGTGCTGTTGCCATGCTTCAATATTTTTTAATGAAATATCTGATGCTATATAAACAATATTTAATTTATTATATAAATCAAAAGATTCTAAAAATTTGCACAAATAAAAGCTAAACTTACCATGACCCGCACCTAATTCTAAAATATAAAATGGTTCTTCCCTATTGGTGTTATGATTATCAAAAATTGCAGCATTAATTAAAGTGGCATATAAGTGCGCAATTATTTTATTGCTAGTTATTTGATATGGCACTATATCTTGTTGCCAAGCAACAGGTCCTAATTCTTCATAATATTTCTGTACTTGTTCCCAAATTATAGATTCAGATAAATATTTAAATTTTGAATTCTGAGTTTTATCTAAATTCTGAGTTTTATCTAAATCATTAGAAACACTGTTGTTAGTCGATTTTATAGCTTTTTTTTGCATCTTTATCTAGTTACCATTATGTATAAATTTTTAAAATTATACTAAAAATTAGATGGTTTATCCAATAATTCCTCCTACAACATCATCTAATTAATTAAAAGTAACCTTTAACCAGATTAACAATATGTCCACCTAAATTAAAAAAGTATCCTTATTTACTATAGGCTTAAATTTAGGTTATTTTAATTTTCTGATCTCTTCAATAGATAAATTGGTTAATTTAGAAATTAAATTAAGATCTAAAGATTCTTTTAACATGGATTTAGCAATACTTTTAGCTTTTTCAAGTTCTCCTTCAGCTTTACCTTCAACTAAACCATCATTATATTGTTTATCTAGTATTGCCTGATTATCCATTTCTCTCTTAATTTCTGCTTCATAAGATCGTAACTCTTCTTCCGACCAGCTAAATTTATTTAACTCTTCATAAGCTCTTTCAATAATCGGATCTTTACCAATAATTTGTTGTAAATCTTTCTCACTAGTCTCTTGGGCATGTTTAAAAAAATAACTCCAGCGGTCAATTATGCTAGTTAATTCATCCTTAGTTTTTTTAAACTTAGCCAACTCCAAAAACGTAAATGAAAAGTCTTTCAAATTATGCTCATTAGTCACCTTATCTAAAATCACATGATCGGATTTAAACTCTTCTTTTTCTGGAAACATTATAAAGTTGGTAATTGCTAAAAATATAATTTCTTTTAAAGTATGATACTTACCTGCTACCTTCAATTGCGAAATGTAAGCTTTGGCAGCATAGTATTGTGCTCTTTTAATGAATCCATCGCCTTCGGCTACCTGCATCTCCACAATATATTGGTTGCCAACTTCGTCAGCACACATAATATCTACAATACTGGTTTTTTTAGCAGCAATTTCTGGATCTTGCACGGTCTTTAAAAAGCTTACCTTGGTAATCGGTTTGCCTTCTTTAAATACTAACATATCATTTAAAAAATGAATTAAAATATCTTGGTTTTTTTCGGTACCAAAGATTTTTTTGAAGGCCACATCATTTTTTGGGTCAAGAAACTTACTTGGCATGTAAATTACTACTTAATCATTAGATTTTATTATTTTAGAATAATTAATTTTAGTAAATTATAATTACAAAGTAACATTTTTTATAAATTTAATCAACATATTTTCAACTGAATTATTTTCATTCGTTAAAAATAATTACATAATATAATTACTTTTTATAAAACTTCCTGCCTGCTGCACTAACCTATTATTGTCATTACTAATTCTTTTTATAACAGCATTTTTATGCTTAAGAATATTTTGCATGTTTTTGATAGCTATAATTAATTTTTTGATTTTCAAACTAGCACGATTTCTTTTTAAAATTAATTGCATAACATATTCTCGATAATTTTGTAAATTTTTAATCGTATTAGCTAATTTAATATTTATCATTTTCAGGTTCATAAAATGAATGTCACGTAATTTTAAATCTTGAGATAAATTATGATTTATCTTTTCTAATTTTTGGATTTTTTCAGTTAATAATTGACAATTTCCTACAGATTTAGTTAATGCAAGGTTTAAATTATTATTTTCAGATCTTAATTGATTTAAATTTGCTGACATATTATTTAAATCGTTTATACTACTAGTATCTAATATTTCTTTATTTTGATTAATCCTGAAATTAATTTCAGGATTTTGTACAGATAAATTTATTTTTTGAGATAAAATTTCTTGCGCTGAAATTTGATTCACTAATATTTTTATTGGGTTATGATTTAATGGTATGTGCATAATAGTCAAATTAATTTAATTATTTATAATTTACGGTTATAGTTAGTTAATTAAAAGTATAATATATATTATAAAATTATCAATCAATTATTTTTTAATTTAAAATAGAGATTGTTGATCTGTCGTCTTTTTATTGATTTATTTGGTTTGGGTTGAAATGATAAAAAATATAGCAAATTATAAATTTATTAAACAATTACAAGCTTTAACTTTTATAGATGAGATTTGGCTTTTTGGTTCAAGAGCAAGAGGTGATAATACACAACGATCTGATATTGATCTTGCTATAGTATGTTCAAATGCAACTAATGACGATTGGTTAACCGTAATGAATATAATAGAAGAAGCTGATACATTATTAAAAATAGATTGTGTAAGATTAGAATTTAAAAATATTAGCGAAGAATTGTATAATAATATTTTAAAAGATAAAAAGGTTATATATGTTAAAGGTACAAATTAAGTTTGAAAAATTTAAAAAAGCCTTATCTTCACTTGAAGCTATTTATTTAAATCCAGTCAAAAAAGATAGAGCTAATATTGATGCTACTATTAAAAGATTTGAGTTTACTTTTGAATTAGCTTGGAAATTTTTAAAAGATTATTTTTTAGAACATGATTTACAATTAAATTATCCTAAAGAAATTATTAAAGAAGCTTTTACAGTAAATCTAATTGATAATGAAAGCCTTTGGATCCAAATGCTTTCTGATCGCAATATGACATCGCATACTTACGATGAAAAACTAGCAGATGAAATATATAATCGCATAAAAACTTACGTTCCAGAATTAAATAAATTAGCGCATAATGTTAATTATATCATTTGATTTTAAATTTGCATAATATCTTTGACTACGTTTAGTTTTATCAATGATCTCTCCAGCTAATTGCCCACAAGCAGCATTTATATCTTCTCCCCTAGTTAATCTTATAGTAACTGTAAACCCTGCTTTAATTAAAACTTCGCTAAATTTATGGATATCTTCTATAGAAGAAGATTGATAATTTGTCCCAACAAAAGGATTAAATGGAATTAAATTAATTTTGCATGGCAATTTTTTTAAAAGATTAATTAATTGTTTAGCATGAACAATAGAATCATTAACATCTTTAAGCATGACATACTCTATAGTAACCTTACTATTCGGTGTTGAGCTTATATAGTATTTACACGCATCCAATAAAGTTGCGATTGGATATTTTTTGTTTATTGGCACCAATAAATTACGTAATTCATCTGTAGGAGCATGTAAAGAGATCGCTAAAGTTACATCACATTCTTGAGCTAATTTATAAATTTCAGGTACAACTCCTGAAGTGCTAACAGTTACTCTTCTTCTAGGTAATTGATATACCAAAGGATCTCGCATAATTGCTAATGCAGATTTTACGGCTGAAAAATTTAACAAAGGTTCTCCCATTCCCATCATAACTACATTAGTAATTGGTTTCGATAATCGCTGTTCTGCTAACCATAATTGCCCTATAATTTCAGCGACAGATAAATTTTTACTAAATCCTTGCTTGCCAGTATGGCAAAATGAACAATTTAATGTACATCCAGCTTGAGATGAAATGCATAATGTTGCTCGTTTTCCCTTAGGAATAAATACGGTTTCAACTATATTACCCCCAGCGACAGCTATTAACCATTTAATCGTACCATCTTTAGCTATATTCTCATTAATAATGAGAGGAGGTAAAATTTCACAATTTTCTGTCAAAATTTTTCTCAAATTTTTACTTAAATCCGTCATTTTAGAAAAATCATGTATTTTAAAATGATGGATCCATTTAAAAACTTGCGTACCATTGTAAATTTTACCACCTAAATGAACTATCAATTCTTGCAATTCATTTTTAGTAAATCCTAATAAATTAGTTTTATTTTCCTGCATAAATCTCGCATTCCGCAAAGAAAAATCCTATTTCTATTTTAGCATTTTCTAAACTATCTGAACCATGTACCACATTATTATCAATACTATCAGCAAAATCTTTACGAATAGTTCCTGGTAATGCCTGTTTAGGATCAGTGGCCCCCATAACATTACGATTCTCGGATACTGCATTTATCCCTTCTAATACTTGAACTATAACCGGACCTGAGGTCATAAAATTTACTAAATCCTTAAAAAAAGGACGCTCTTTATGAATTGCATAAAATTGTTCCGCTTGATGTTTATTTAAAAATATCATTTTTGCAGCTACAATCTTTAAACCATTAGATTCTAAACGTTCTACGATTTTACCAATAATATTTTTATGCACCCCATCTGGTTTAATGATTGATAAAGTTCTTTGTATTGACATTTTATTTCTCCGTTAAGTTATTAAAATAAATTAAGAGCTTGGTAGTGATCCTATAAGCCGGGTTCTGTCTAGAACAGTCATTTATCTGGGATGCTTATCGCTAAGCAACTCTAGCAATCTACCCGAACTCTATGCGGGTCCACATTATCGAGTTCCTATTTGATCTTGCTCCAAATGGGGTTGCCTTGCTATTTATGTTACCATAAACACGGTGCGCTTTTACCACACCTTTTCACCCTTACCTAAAGTTAAATTTTAAAAAATTAAAAAAACTTGTAAAATCAACTTAGGCGGTTTACTTTCTGTTGCACTATCCACAAGTTTACACTTTCCAGACGTTATCTGGCATTTTGCCCTATGGAGCCCGGACTTTCCTCTAAGTAATTATTTAAACACTAATGCTTTTAAGTTCACTTGTTTTTAAATTTACTTAGCGACTGTTTAGATCACTACTAACTCTTAACTTTATAAGAATATCACCTTAGAATGCTAACATTCAAGTAAAATTATTATTTATCTCAAATTATTATTTATTTTTAATATATAAATTAGATTTTTGGAGGTTTTTTAAATGATGGTAATTTAACTTCATTTGAAACTGAATCTTTTTTATTTATTAATAATTTATGATTTATTTCTTGCAATATAATGATTAAATTATCTAAAATTGAAATAAAACTTAATTTTTTATATTTATAAGATTTAAATTGATCTGATTTTCTATTATTGCTAAAAATCATAGGCTTGTTAGGTTTGTTAAAAAAATTTTTATTCTGTTTTAAATCTATATGATAATAATTAGATAACTGCTCTACAACTACTTGCTTAAACGTACTAATTTTAATATTTGCTTCTTTTATATAATTAAACAAATTAACATTATTAATAATCAAAAGATTTTCATGTAGATCTTTTTGTTGTAAAAAAATATTAATTTCTTGATACATTGCTGTTTTGAATAAATTATTAGATTTATCTAGTATATTTAACCACTTTTCTATTTGTTGTTGGTTTTGTTGTATTAAAGGATCTAAATTTTGCTCAAAATTTAAAATAATTTTAATTTCTAATAATATATTTTTAAACAAATCATTTGTTGAATTTATTAAGTTTTTGTTTCTAGAAGGCATAAAATCAATCTCATTATATCAATATTAATTTTCAATTTTGTATTTATTATTATTTATAATTTAATAAAATAGCTATTAACATAATATAGTTTAAAATATCTTTAAACCTCAGTTCGACGAAAATTAAAAATCTAATAGTTTTTCTCGTGTTCAACAATCAAACATAAGAAAAAACTTAATAGGTCCTTAATGATTTTCTAGGCTTTTTAATTTTTGTCGAACTGAGATTTTAAATTATAAAATTATAACAATACTACCTATAACTAAACAGTTGTATGTAGTAATTTAATCACCAGAAGTTAGTTTAAATGATAAATGTTTTTTTGGTTTTTATTGATTTTATTAAACCTTATTTCAAAAACAACTTTAATGCTTGTTATTCATTGAATTTTAATTCAAAATAACGCTTAATAATAAACATTTTTACAAACAGGATCTGAAAAATAGTTCAATTGTGTTACATTTAATAAACTATCAAATATTTAAATATTATAAAAAATATTGTAAAATAACAATAAAAATTAATTTTTATTCTAAAAATTCTACTCGCAAGAAAACGACAAATAATAGTTATAAAAATTTCACTTGGAGTTCTTTTTCATATGGGATAATTTGTGGGATAATTATAACTATAATATCAACAATATTATTAAATAAAATCATTAATAATACTCAATTAAAAATTAAAAGCAATAGTCTTAATACTATTAATACAAAGCAAAATTCAAAATATAATACCAACCCAATTAACCATAAATCTGAATCTAAATTTAATAATAATTATGATTTTTACAATTTATTATCTAACGCTCAAACAAAAAATCCAGAACAAAAAAACCATGGCAAATATATGTTAGAAATTGGGAACTTTAATAAAATCTCTGAAGCAGATGAACTAAAAGCTAAATTGGCTTTAATAGGATTTGAAGCAAAAATTCAAATAATTAATAGCAACCATACTCAATTAAAAACATTTAAATTAATTATAGGTCCATTTAATTCGCAGAACGCTGCAATTTTTCAAAAAAATAAATTATCGCAATCTGGAATACAAAATGTTCTAATAAAAAATTTATAATATAAATAATATTGATTTAAATTTAATAAAGTGAGAAATAGTAATGAATAATCTTGTTAGATTAGATGGTACAACCGTAATTAGTGTTAGAAAAAACAACAAAGTAGTTATGGGGGCAGATGGACAAATAACTTTTGGTCAAGCTATGATTTTAAAAAAAAATGCTAAAAAAGTACGTCGATTGTATAAAGATAGAGTAATTGCTGGTTTTGCAGGCAGTACCGCAGATGCTTTTACATTATTTGAAAAATTTGAAGTAAAATTAGAATCCTATTCTGGACATTTAACTAGGGCGGCTGTGGAATTAGCTAAAGATTGGAGAACAGATAAATTTTTAAGACGCTTAGAAGCAATGCTATGTGTCGCCGATCATACTACTTCCTTAATCATTACTGGCAATGGAGATGTAATAGAACCTGAACAAGGACTTATGGCAATAGGATCTGGTGGCCCATATGCTCAAGCTGCTGCTAAAGCATTATTAGATAATACTAAATTAGATGCTAAAAAAATCGTTGAAAAATCATTAGAAGTAGCTTCTAATATATGTATTTTTACCAATAATCATAGAACTATAGAGGTAATTGAATGGAACACTTAACACCAAGTCAAATTCAAAAAGAATTAGACAAATATATAATTGGACAAGAAAAAGCTAAAAAAGCAGTAGCGATCGCCTTACGTAATCGTTATCGTCGTTTAAAAATTCCACAACCATTATGTAATGAAATTACTCCTAAAAATATTTTAATGATAGGACCAACTGGAGTTGGAAAAACAGAAATCGCTAAGCGTTTAGCCAAACTTGCAAATGCCCCTTTTGTGAAAGTAGAAGCCACTAAATTTACTGAAATAGGTTATGTAGGTAGAGATGTAGAATCCATTATTCGTGATTTAGTAGACATTGCAGTAAAGAACACTCGTAATGAAGCAATTACAAAAGTTAAAGATCGAGCAAACCTAGTAGCTATAGAAAAAATTTCCGAGATATTATTATCTAATCAAGAAAAAGAACATCCACAAAAAAACAAAGATTTAATTATAAACAAATTAAAAAAAGGTGAATTAGACACGCAAGAAATAGAAATTGAGGTTAATCAAGCTTCTATAGGTTTAGAAATTATAGCTCCACCTGGAATGGAAGAAATGACTAATCAATTGCAAAATATTTTTCAGAATTTATCTTCAGAAAAAAAACGTTTAAGAAAAATGAAAGTTAAAGATGCCTTTAAGTTAATTGTTGATGAAGAATCATCTAAATTAATTAATGATGAAGATTTAAAAGCTCAAGCAATTGAAAAAGTAGAACAGTCTGGTATAGTGTTTATAGATGAAATAGATAAAGTAGCTCAACGTGCAGAAAGAGCTCAAGGAACTGATATATCTAGAGAAGGAGTCCAACGAGATTTACTTCCATTAATTGAAGGTTCTACGGTATCGACTAAATATGGCGCGGTAAAAACTGATCACATTTTATTTATAACCTCTGGAGCTTTTCATTTTTCTAAACCTTCCGATTTAATCCCAGAACTACAAGGAAGATTACCTATAAGAGTAGAATTAGATGCATTAACTACTAAAGATTTTATAAAAATTTTAACTGAACCTAGTGCTAGTTTAACTCAACAATATTCTGCACTATTACAAACTGAAGGAGTAAATTTAGAATTTACTGAAGATGGGGTTGAAGCGATTGCTAAAATTTCTTGGGAAATCAATGAAAAAACTGAAAATATTGGGGCCAGAAGATTACATACGGTTTTAGAAAAAACCTTAGAAAATATTTCATTTATAGCTTCCGATCTAAAAGACAATTTAACAGTTAAGATTGATGATAAATATGTATTAGAACAATTACAACATATTAGTCAAAATGAAGATTTATCAAGATTCATTTTATAACAATTAATATTTAAAATTTATAGATTTATAGAGATTTAGGAGAAAAATTTGCATGCAAAATTGTATTTTTTGTAAAATAGTAAATCAACAATTACCTGCAGACATTATTTATCAAGATGATTTGATTATAGTATTTAAAGATATAAATCCTAAAGCCAAAATTCATCAATTATTGATCCCTAAATTACATATAAAAAGTCTATTAGATTTAAGTTTAGAGCATAAAAATATTATTACACATGCGGTTTATAAAATCCCGGAAATTGCTAAGCAATTAGGTTTGTCTGGTTTTAGAACCATAATAAACACAGGGAAAGATAGTGGTCAAATAGTTGATCATTTACATTTTCATATTTTAAGTCCAGTATAAAATACAATTTAAACAAATCAAATTATCTACCGATATATAACATAATATTGATATTTAAAAATATTTAAAATTAAACTTTATATCAGGTAGAGATTATGAGATTAAATATTAAAATTAAATTACCTATTATTGTTATATTTTTATGTTTTGTTATTGGTTTTCCATATAAAATAGCTATATCAACTACTGCTGGTACTGGTACTGGTACTGCAAATACTCCTGATAGTTCTCAACAGTCTATAATGAATGATATCGTAGGAGGAGATTTTATAGCATCAACATTTCAAGCTAATGCTTCACAACAAATAAGCACTATAGAAACAAATACTCAAACATATCTTAAAACAAAAGAAGTAGAAGGAATTAATTTTGGATTACATTTAGTAAATTTTCAAGGTGATATAATAACTGATCCTAAAATTCAATTTTTTAAAGATTACATAAGAATTTCCTGCAATAATCAATATGAAAGCAATGCTGCTGATTGTAACACTTTAGATGCTAGTACGCTATATGGCCATTTACGTTCTATGAATATATTTGATCTAAATCAAACTACAGTAGAATTACGTTTAGCTGAAACAGTAACTAGAACCATGATTAACCCTTTTCCAGATCCTAAATTAAATGCTTTATTTAATGATAAACATTCTTTTGAAGATCCAGACAAACAACAAACTGCAGCAAATTTAATTGCTAGCCAAGCTCCATTAACTTTAGCTAACAATACATTTAACGAAATCATAGCCAAAAGAACTCCATTTCAAGTTGAAGCTCAACAAGTTTCTATGATGCAATTAATTCACAATGAATCAGTTAGACGTTTAAGTAACACCTGGATGGAAGACACTAAAAATTTACCATTAAAACATTTAATTTTAGAACTATTACAAATTGAAGCTTTTAAAATGTGGATAGAATATAATAAATTTACTCAAAATGAACGTATTGAAGCTTTATTAGCAGCATTACTTTCTGTGCAAGCTAATAGTATGCAAAAATTAATTTCAACTTTAGACGAAACTACGAGTAGTAGTAAAAAAATGGCGGACGACGCACAAAAGAAATTACCGAGTAGTAGTGCTGAGCCAAATGCTGCTGGCAGCTAAGGGCTTAAGCAAAAATAACTTGGAAATATTTTATGCCCGCCAAGTATACATTTCAGTATAATTTAGTATGTGTTGGCTAAGTTATTTTTGCTTAAGCCCTAACATGAACAAATTAACCTAAATTTAATACTTTAGATAAACCATTATTTAAATAATTATTAGCATTTATACGATGAGAAACTAAGATTACTGTTGGGATCTGTTCAAATAATAAATTTAATATTTCTGTTTCTATTACATAACTAAGTGAATTAGTGGTTTCATCTAAAAATAAAATTTCTGGTTTCAACAATAAAGCTCTACATAATGCTATTTTTTGCTGTTCTCCTCCTGATAGTTTTACCCCTTTTTCTCCTATTTTAGTATTTAACCCCAAAGGCATTTGTTGAATAAATTCCATAAATTTTAAATTACCTATAAAATTTTCTAGTGTAATTATAGAAACATTTTCAATACCATAAGTTATATTATACAATAAACTTGCATTAAAAAGTTTAAAATCTTGCTGTATACAATAAATTTTGGTTTGTAAGAATTCTTTAGATATTGAGTTACTGTCTTGCCCCCTAATATAAATTGCCCCTTGATTAGGTTGATAAACGCCTGACATTAAATTAATTAATGTTGATTTACCACTACCAATACCACCAACAATTCCTATTTTTTCTCCAGTTAAAATTGATAAAGATAAATTTTTAAAAATAGTTTTTTCTTTACTATAAGCAAAGCTAATATTATCTAAATAAATATCTTTAATTATATTTGATTTTATATTTTTATGGTTTAAATAAACAATTTTATCATTTTCATCATTAGTTACTTTAGGTAGATCTAAAATTTCAATAATTTTTTTTATATCAATTAAAGACTCTTCTAATTGTCGAAATTCTACAGCTAAATTTTTAAAAGGGATCCAAACAGCTATTAATTGACTTTTTAAAAACACAAAATCACCAATAGTTAATCTAGATTTTTGAATAGCTAATATCACTCCACTTAAAATAATAGTAATACAAACTCCTAATAAAAGTCCTACAATAATATGCATACTATGCAATTTAGTATTGGTTCTATACCAAATTTTTGCTTCAGAAGCTAATAAATCACAAACTTGCTCCATTTCTAATTTTTTAAAAGATCGGATCATTTTAGTATTTACAATACTTTCATTTATCCTGCTAATTACTTTGTCTGTTGTTTGCCATGCAAAATCTCGTACTGAAATATATGATTTAGTTCCACGATAAAATACTATAACAGCGATTATCATCATAGGAATTAACAACAACCCTAAAGAACCCATTTTAATAGCAATATATATTGCTATCATTAATTTAATTACAGTAGGAATTAACATTAAAATTAATACTTTGATAAACGATCTAGCGCTAAGACTGATCCTGCGTATACTATTAATCACTTCTGAAATAGATAATTTTTGATAATCAACTAAAGAAATTTGATGAATATGATCTACTACTTTATAAGTAACTTCTTTAATTGCAAAATTAATTACTGGAAAAAATATAATTTCTTGAATATGAATAATAGTTTTTTCTAAAATCCAAAAAAACCCTAACAATAAAATAGCAACCCAAATACTATGTAGGATATTACCAGATAATGAATTAATTATTAATTTAGAATAATATGCTATTAAGCTAGTAGATATAATATCTATAATTATTAATATAACCGTAGCTATGATTCTAAATTTAATATAATCATTATAAAAAAAGTTTTTTGATATAAATAAATTAAAAGTTTTTTTAAAAATATTAAAAGACATTATTTGTAAATATTTTATAAACTACCAGGTGACTTATATAATAAATTTACTTAGAATAACTTAAATTCATCTTACTTAAAAGCCTATTTTTAATATTTTAATTATTTAATTTATTATTTTTCCTATTACCCTTTGCATTTAACAAACCAACCAACTTGTGGCGTGGCATTTTCACTAAACTAAAATCTATTCTTAAAATTACTATCTAATTTATTGACTTTAGCATTTTTAGGTAATTCCCATGGTCGATGGCGATTCATTCCTTGTGTAGATTTATACCTAAAATATAACTCTGAACTTATAGCTGCATTTAACACCATCGAACGTAATTCAGCAGTAGAATCTGGCAAACATTTTTCAGCAGTAAATAATGTAGCTTGTGTTGCTAATCTTTTACCATGTAGCAGTATTTTTTTGGATATTGATAGATCTAATGATATTAAATCATAATTAAATGTATTTATTTTAGATTGTAAAAAATGTAATGTATAGTTTTTAAATTTATATAATCCAATATTTACCATATTTTCACCCACATTAATATTATCCGAAAATAAAGCTAATTTAGGAAATTTTTTACGTCTAAACATTTGCGCTTCACTTATTCCATATTGTTCTTTAACGTCCTGTTCTCGAAAGTTTATTAATTGTTTTTGCATCAATTCTTCCCAAGATTGATTAAAATTAACTTTTTTTTGATTAAAGATATATTTTTCTTTATAATCTTTATTATATATAATATTAATTTTTTGTTTATTTAATTTTTCTAAATTATTAGCTATTTTGTTGGCAGCAGCAATTAAAACTTCCTCAACATTTAAGTGGTTTTTCTTTATTCCTTCTAAGATACTATCTACACTTCCTGAAAAAATTGCATTAATATAATTGTTACTAAATTTAATATGATGTTGGATCCCAAAATCACATATTGACTGGATCCCTCCCAAAACAGTAGATCGAATAATATTTTTATTGTTTTTTTCTGAAATAATGCTGGCCACAAAATTTTCAGTCATGCCTTTTACTGCAATTTGAAATAAATTTTCATTAAAATTGATAGTAGTTAATACTTGACTGATTCCTGATGTAACAACTTTTTTAAAGTCTAATGATTCTTTATTTAAAATGTTTTTAGTAACAATACTTCCAGATTTCATTAAAATTTTTCTAGGTAAATCTTTAAATTTAGGCATTTTATCGAAAACACAATCTATCACAAAATTAAATATAGTGTTTTTAATTAATTTTTTAGTATGTTTTTTAATTGATTGATGTTTTTTAAATAAATATTTGTCAATACTACTATTAATAAGCAATTTATTCTGATTACTGTCTTCTATGGCTAGATTTTTTTCATTTTCTAACCATTCTGTTAAATTATCTTCTACTTCTTTAAATATTTCACTGAATTCTATTTGTTCTTTGTTTAATTGTGAAAATTTTTTATCTATCTCAACCGTAAGCATTTCTTTTAATACTAGCGATTGACTTTTATAACTATCAATAATTTTGCAATGTTCTTTTAATAAATACTCTCTCGCCAAATTTCTAATTTTTTGTTCTGCAACATTTACCCAATAATTATCTAATTGTTTAAATTCTTTTAATTGCTCGCCTAAAAGATAAGATAATTCTTGACTTAACATATAACGAAATTGATTAATTTTTTCTAATATATTTATTTCTTTATCTGGCTCGATTATTTTAGATTTTACAGCAATTAATAACGCCAACATATCATTTTGTGGGGTTATTAATGTTCTTTCCGATAAAAAACAAAACCAACCATGAAAAATTGCTCCTAAATCACTATCTTTATTGATAGACGCAAACAAATCTACATGCGTAACCACTGGTTTTAAATGTAATATAATATTTCCAGATAAAATTGCAACTTTATTAAGAGTATTATTTATTGAACAATATTTTAAAATATCAATACTTTGTATTGCTTTATTAATATTAAAAGAAAATATATTTTCCAAGTTGTTAGCTGTTAGTTTATAAATATTTATATTAAATTTCATTATCTTAGCTAATGCTACTAAAGTTCCACCTGCACCTAAATTACATGAATTAGGATAATATTTTAAAGAATTCAAATAATTATGAGGTGCCATTATAACTTGTGCTATATATAAAGCACAATGCTCTTTACTCGATAAATTATATAAACAATTAAATTGTCTATTCATTATTTCAAACAAATCTTGATTACTTGGATCGGCTTCCCATAACCTTTTAGCTTCTTGGTAATTTTCTAAATAATTATTAATATTTTCTATTATACTTATTTCTGAAGGCAAAGAATATAAAGAAATTATCCAATTTACCCATTCTATTTTAATACATTGTAAAATTTCTTCTTGTTCTAAATTATCCATCAATAGTTTAGCTGCTGTAAATCTAGAAATTCCTATAGCCTGATATCCTGCATCTCTTTCTGGCATATCATAATAATATAAAAAATCATCATTATTACTTGCGAATGTTTTAGCTATTATAGTAGGTTTTGTGGACAATTCATTTAATCTAAATATATTGTCATTTTTTTGTTTTATATTGTTTTTTAAAAAATTTTTTAACATGAAATAATTATTGTTAATATAATTTTTTATATTAATAAATGTAATGTTTAGATCATGATCAATGTTAAAATTCAAATCATAACTACTGCTTGGCAACATGTATTGAATTTCTGGTTCAATAATTTCCAAACAATTATCATTCCAACTGGCAAAATATCCATCTTTAATTTTTTTTATATTAACTAGAGGCAAATTTAAATCAGAAAAATTATATTCTTTAGAATCATAATTTAATCTTAATCCTAATTTATTAGCTATCCAAGGTAATTCATTTTCATCTAAAGGCATAATTTGTCTAATAGCTAAAACATATAAACCTAAAATAATAGGCAATCTTGCCTGGGTAGCAGATCTTTTACCTCTTTGTAATAAATGATAATAATTACCTGCTTGAGCTAAAACACTGATAAATTTATGATCTAGCATGAATTCACTAATCTGAGGATTAATAGCTTTAAAAAATTGTTTTTCTTCTAAAATAAGATTATTACTAAAATTGCAAATTAAATCTTTAATTTTTTGATTACCTGAAAAAGACATCATCAATCCATTATTTAAAGTAAAATTATAAATTCTAGGATCAATTTCATGTTTTTTTATTAAATACTCTACTATCGAGCTTTTATTAGCTTGAAGTGCAATCATTAACAGGGTATCTCCATAATAATTAATTTGTGACAAACTAGCATTACACTTTAATAAATTGAGAAAATCTTCCTTATTTCCCCTGTTAATTGCTACTTCTAATGGAGTTTCTTTGGTTTTGGAATGAAATTCATTAATATTCTTAAAATCATGTTGGTTTAGCCAAAAAAAAGTTTTCAATTTAAGCAAAGAAGTTTGTTTACTGAAATTCCTTGGAGGTGAATACCTCTTTTCTAAGCTATCAATTATATCTAAACTTATGTAATTAGCTTTTTGCTGTAATATTTTTTCTAATAATTCATTTTCTTCAGCTTCAACTAAAGCTTTGATTAAATTCTCACCTTCAGTTAAAGATTCAGGTAAATTTCCCAAAGTAATTAAAACATTGGTTAATTCATAATCTTTTTGTTCTATATATTTAATTAAATTATCATTTTGAAAATTATATGTAAAATTTAAGCTTAATTTATTTTTTGCTAAAATTAACTTTGCTTCATTAATAAATTTCATGTTTTGAAATATTTGTTGATTATTTTTTAATTGTTGTACTAATTTTTGATCTCCCAATAAATAAGCATATTCCAAAATACTATGTCCAAGAGCATCTATTTCGAAACAATCTATAGTATTAGCAGTTAAATCAACAACTTCTTTATAGATCTCTTCTTCGCCTGATAAAAGCACAATATGCATTAAACCCCATTGTAATAAAACAAAAATTTCATTACGATAATGATTTAATTTATCAATAATATAATCCTTATTTTCACAATCTTTTTTACAACAAAGATTTAATAATTCTAAAATTTCTTCTAAATTTTCTATTACAATTTTCTCTACAGACAATTTGTTTTTTATGGTCAAATAATATTCTTCCATAATTCCTTTGCTTTCAGACAAATAACCATAATTTTGATTATATAAATTTTGTATTTCTTGTAAATGTTTTTGCAACCTAAGATTTTCTGTTTGTAATTCAGTAGCTCTTTGGGCTGCTGTTTCCAAATCTAATAAAGTATTAAACTTACGACGTTGTTCATTAGCCTGAACAACATCACTCAAAGCAGCTGAGGCAGACAGCAATACTGCAGCCACTGGATTAATTAATCCCACCAAAGGTGTTGCTACTTTGCAAACAACAGAAAATACTTTACCCATAAATTTTCTCCAAAACAATTTGATTCATAAAGAACAACCCAATCTTGTATTACTAGATTCTGCATCAAAATTTGTCTGCTCATCTTTGTCTGATTGAACATCATTTAACTGAACATCTTTTGATTCAACCGCTTTTTCCTTCATTAAACTTTTACTAGAAACTGCTCCAGAAGAAATTGTATTATCATATAAAGTATAAATACCAACAATTTTCTTTTGTTCTTCATTTCCATATAAAAATTGTAATTCTTTACAAGAAACTGGCATATTACTTCTGAAGTCGTAATGTTCCCCTTTTCCATTATTGATTTCTATTCCAGAAATATTTAACAAACATTCAGCTCCCTCTAGAAATTGAAAAGCCAAAGTTATCCACAAAGCTGTAATATTTTTATAATAATTATTTTTATTTAAAGATTTATTAATTTGAATGATATTCATATGTGGTAATAAAATTTTAATACTTTCTAAATATTTATTTTCACAAGCAATACTTAAAGCAGTTTGTTGATCATTCCCACTTAACACAAATTCTTTACAAGAAGATGGCAATAATAAAAATTTATTTAACATTTCACCATCATCATATTTTACTATTTCTAAAAAAGTTTGTAGCACTATAAATTTCATGTTTTGTTGAAACATTTCTTGAATAATCAATAAAAAATCTTGTTGCTTTAGAGTTGCCAATAATTTAAATAGTCTATAACACAAAGATTTTTCAGTTACCTGAAATAAATCGATCCAAATTCTATAATTGTTGCTTTCCGCTAAAAATTTATTTAAATGATTACTTATTGATTCAAAAAGTTTGGCATCTATTTCCAAATCACTTTGAATATGATATTGAATTAAATTATCAATAGATATTTTACCTGATTGTAATAAAATTTTAATCAATCCATAATTTTTATAATGCATACCTATAAATAACAATTGCTCTTCCGGATATTTTTTCTGTAAATCAGTTAAAATATTGATCATAAAAAATGTATTTTTCACTTCAAAAAAGAAGCCTCTTTTTAACAACCATAAAATTACTGGTGAATTTAATTCTTTTACTGCTTGAGTAAACAATATTTCACCTATTGTATTATATAAATCAAAATTAAATTTTTCGATATATTCCATGTAAGAAAGCCCAATGGTCGCATATAAAAATTTATCTTCTAATGCTTTCATTAATTCTATTAAAGGAATTTTATTGTTAAGCAATAATTGTTTTAAAATATTAGAAGTTAAATTTTTAATGGCACTTTGAATATGCTGAACTTTCACCACAAAGATCTCTGTTTCAATAAATTTCTTATCTAAAACCCAATTCATGAAAAATTCTTGATTATTTTCTATGGCAATTTCAATAAAATCTTTTTTTCCAATTATATCTAAATCTAGAATTTTGTCATTAACAACAAAATTTAAATCTAATTTGGCATTGTTTTTAAAAAACAATTCGATTAATTGTTGCGCAAAAAACACACTACTCTCATCCCCTTCTTTAGCTGCTAAATATAAATATACTGGACCATGTAATTCCAGATCTCCTAAATAACAATTGGTTAACAATTCTTTTAAAATTTTTTTATCTTTATATAAAGCCAAACCTAAAGGAGAATTCAAATAATCATCTATATAAATTTTTTCTTCAGAAGAAAAAATTTTTAATTTGTATGCCAAATTAATTTTATTTTTTAAAATATCCTGCATCGCATCTAAATTATCATTTTTAACATATTCTTCTAATTGTTGATAAATTTTTTGTTTTCCATCTTCATCAAGGTTGTCGAATAATTCTCGCATTTTAAATCTCCAAAATTAATTTTATTAAAACCAATCATAGTTATGATTTGCGTTATTAATAGCATTTAAAAATTTGCGAGACAATCGTGATTTTTGTTAGAGAAAAATGCTGTTTTATTAAATAAATTATTTTATTTAATTTAGTGTTTAATCTAAATTTTCAACAATCTGAAAAACCCTAAAAATAATACTAACAAACTATTAATAGTTAACAACATAATTGTAGAACAATTACTTTTACTTATAGTTGTAGTTGCCACACCTTGATTGAAATCAACACTATAACTACTGCTTTGCTTATAATTTTCAATAAAATACATGTTTTTAATAATTTTTAAATAATAAATTAAACTGATGGCTGACAATAAACCAGCGGTTACAGCAACCCAAATTAAATCAATTTTAATTAAGGATTTAACAATTAAAAATTTTGCATAAAATCCTATAGTAGGCGGAACTCCGACCATAGATAACAACAATATTAACAACATCGCACTGATCCATGGATGTTCTTTAGATAAACCAACAAAATCTTCAACCTCTTCGAATCTTTTATGATTATTTAACACAATTAAACAACCTAAAATATTAATTATAACTAAAGCATAAGATATTACACAAAAATTAGCAGCTAATACTCCTTCTGGGGTGTTATTTACTAATCCTAAAAGAATAAACCCGCTATTAGCAATAGCAGAATAAGCCAGCATACTTTTAATATTATTTTGAATTATTGCTCCAAAATTACCAACAAACATCGAGGATAATGACGTCATCAACAATATGTTTTTCCAATATAAATTAATATAATTGCATAATACATCTTTAAATAGATACCCAAGCACGCCAATTAAAGCAATCTTTGGTAAACTAGAAATTAACATAATAATTGGACAAGAAGAGATCCGATAAACACCTGGGGCCCAAAATTGAAAAGGAAATATATGTAATTTAAAAAATATCCCTATCAATACCAAAGTTATACCAACATTAAATACTCCACTGATATGTTGGTTTTGAATAAATTCTATAACCGTTTTAAATGTCAAACCACCACTCGCCCCATAAATCAAAGATAATCCATATAAAAATACTCCTGAAAATATTGCACTTAAAATAATATATTTTATCGAAACCTCCAAACCTGAATTACGTTGATTGATCCCTACTAAAATATATATTGGCAAAAAAGCCATTTCCATTCCAAAATAAAAATTAAAGAAATTATTGCTAGAAACTAACAGCATGACTCCTAACAAAGAAAACAAATTAAGCACAAAATATTCGGTATAAATTTTAGAATTAATCTGGCTTAAATAATCTTTTATATAAACAAAAATTACAAACGTCAAAGAAACAATAATTAATTTTAAACAATTAATTTCTGGATTTAAAATAAACCCATGTTGAGCAATAAAATTATTATTCAAGTTTTCACAACCTTGAACCCCAAATTTAAAATTATTCCAAACAAAAAAAATCGTTAATAACAACCCTGTTTGAGATAACAAATATATAATAATTTTAAATCTTTTAGATATCAACAGATCAACCAACACCATTAAACCTATTAGCACAGCGATTGAAAACTCAGGAAGGATCAATTCGTTTATTATATTATCTACTATCATTTGTGTTCCATTATTTGCATTAAACCAACCACAGAATTATTTAAAATATTTAATATTGGGGACGGATAAATACCTAAAAATAAAATAAATCCTATTAAAATTAATAATATTGTTAATTCTTTAACTGTTACGTCAACAAAAGCAATGCTTTTATCATCAAATTTATCAAACATTATTTTTTTATAGTTCCACAAAATATAACTTACAGGTAAAATTAATCCTGTGGCCGCTATAAAGCCATACAAAACATTTATTTTAAAGCTACTTAAAATAATTAAAAATTCCCCAACAAATCCAGAGGTTCCCGGCAGAGAAATATAAGCCAAACAAAGTACCATGAAAATTCCCGAGAAAACTGGCATATAATAAATTGTCTCTTTTATTTTTTCAATTTCACAAGAATATAACCTATCACGCAAGACACCCAACGCAAAAAACATGCCTGTTGAAATTAATCCATGAGATAACATTTGAAACATTGCGCCAGTTAAACTAATAGTTGCCAACCCCAATTCTTGATTTTTAATTAAAGTCACCCCAATTATCATACCTAAAGTTACAAATGCCATATGTATAATAGAATAATAAGCTATTAATCTTTTAAAATTTTTCTGAATTAATGTTATAAATCCAATATATAATATAGAAATTAATAAAATCCAAATAATAAATTTATTAAACAAACAACAGACATCATAGGTTATTGGTAACAAAAATCTAAGCATGGCTAGAGAACCTATTTTTAACGCCAAACCTGACAGAAACATTGATCCAAGAGTAGGTGCCTCTACATGTGCATCAGGTAACCAACCATGCCATGGTAATAGAGGAATTTTAACGCCACACGCAATAAAAAAAGCTATAAACAAATAAATTTGCTGGGTAAGATCTAATTTTAACAAATAAAAGTTTGTTAAGTCTAAAGATTTAACCGTTGCAACTCCTGAGGAAATAGCAATTCTTCTTAAATAAATAATAGCTAATAAAAATAAAATAGAACCTAAAAAAGTATATAAGAAAAATTTTAACGCTGCATAAATACTTTTAGATGTTTTAGAGCTACCAATAATTAAAAACAGCGGAAATAACATTCCTTCGAAAAATATATAAAATAATATTGCATTAGTTGAAGATAATACCCCATTAACCATGCCATTTAAAATTAACAAATAAGCTTTGTATTTACCGCAATTAACATCACTTTTAAAATCACTTAATATAATTATTAAATTGATTAAACTCGACAAGGTTATTAAGCTTAAAGCTAAACCATCTATTCCTAAAGAATAGCAAACTCCTAATTCAGGCAACATTGTATAATGTTCAATAAATTGCCAACCATAAATGGTTAAATCAAAATTTTTTAATAATAAAATAGTTAAAAACACATTAAAAATTGCAACCACAATAGTTATTTTTTCAAAATGTTTATTATAAAACCATAACCACATACAACCAGTGATGATGGGTAACCAAATTAGCAAGCTTAAAATGTTGTTAAAATCAACCATAATAATATTGTTAAACTCCCGCTCAGCATTAAAAATATATAATTACCCAAACTATCCATATGTAAATTTTGAATGCATCTAGAAATGTATACCACCAAATTAGCGGTACCTTGATTAATATATTTATTGAACAACAATTCTTCTACAAATTTAAACAATAAATCAGCGAACCATTTAAAATATTGTAAAATAAAATTGTTTAATTTGTTAAAAAAATATTGTTGTTCTAATAAATTATAAAAAAATAAAAAATTATTTTTTATTTTAATTTTTAAAAAAATTAAAAAATCAGGCTTATAAACATAAAAAATAAATGCTAAAACCACACCAATCAAAGTACATAATTCTGCTTTATTTATGCTCCAGCTAAACAATAAATTTAATGTCTGATTAAATTTAACAAAACCCTTAAGATTATTTAATATTGGAGCAATTAAACAACCGCCAATAACACAGGAAATAACTGCCAAAAATATAATACTTCCATCAATAATTTTAGATGAATTATATTTATTATTAGCATTAGTCTTAGGAAGAATAATTAATTGATTATTATAACGATAAAAAACAACAAAAAACAATCTAAACATATATAAACTAGTAATAACATTAGTAATTAACAATAAATAATAAGCTTTGTTAGCAAATGATAATTGAGAAAGTTCTAATGTATTAAAGATTAAATTTTTAGAAAAAAACCCTGAAAACCCAGGGAAACCAATCAATGATAAAACCCCAATTAACAAACAATAATAAGTTATTGGTAAATGTTTTTTTAAATCATTTGGCAAATCAAAAATATTATTATTTTTATTGTTAATAACATAAAAAACCGAACCTATTGCCAAAAACAATAAAGATTTAAAAAAAGCGTGGGTAATTAAATGAAACATTCCTGCAACATAAGCAGAACTACCTATGGCTACAAACATCAAGCCTATTTGAGAAATTGTTGAATATGCCATAATACGTTTTAAGTCAACCTCTATTAACGCCAATAAACTCGCCAATACCGCACTGATAGTTCCTATAAATAAAATAACATTTAACCAATAACCACTAAATTGCAAAATTGGAGACATTCTGATTAACAAAAAAACTCCAGCTGTAACCATCGTAGCTGAATGCATTAATGCCGACACTGGTAATGGTCCTTCCATTGCATCAGGCAACCATACATGTAAAGGAATTTGAGCAGATTTAGTTAGCGCTGCCAAAACTAACAAACCAACAATTAATTTGATGCTCTGTAAATTATTAGCTAAATTAGCAAAAACCACATTGTATTCAAGAGAGTCAAAACACTTTAATGTTACGGCAATTGCTAATAATAAACCTAAATCCCCTATTCTATTTACTAAAAAAGCCTTAAAGGCTGCAATATTAGCAGCTTTATGTTGAAACCAAAAATTAATTAGCAAATAAGATGATATTCCCACTAATTCCCAACCAAAAAATAATTGTAAAAAATTATTAGCAATCACTAAAAATATCATGGAAAAATTAAAAAAGGCTATGTAAGCAAAATATTTGGCATAATTAACATCATTTGCCATAAAAACACTGCTATAGATCTGTATAACCAATGATAAACTAGTAATTAACGTTAACATAACTACCGTTAATTGATCTATCAAACATCCAAAATTTAAGCTTAAGTTTCCAAATTTACCCCAAATATACCAAATGCTATTTATTGGTTCTAAATTAGTTGCGAATATGTTCCATAAAAAATATACTGAAATTATAAAAATTACACTTGCAGACGTTATGCTAATAATGGTTGTAAATTTATTGTTAATAAAATTTAATCCAACCCTAATTAATCCCGAGGTAAATAAAGGAATAACCACTAATGATAAAGTTAGATAATTTAAATTAATTTTAATCATTCTATCCTTTTATCCTCAAATTATTTAAACTTTTATTCTCAATTTCAATAGTACCTGCAGCTTTAAAAATCTTTAATAAAATAATTAACATTAATACAAATTCAGCGGTTGTTATACTTAATATAAACAATACCCATATTTGCGCATGAATATCATTCCATAATTTAGAATAAGCAATAAAATTGCTATTAATTGCTAACAACATTAATTCTATATATATTAATAAAGGTAATAAATTTTTACGATTTAATAACATACCCAAAATTGAAATACAAAAAATAATAGAATTAAATATTAAATAACCAGACAAAATCATGTTAAATCCAAAAGTTGTAGCTTTCTTGTTTGCTTAGTGGAAACTTTTAAATTTTTACTTTTATCTTGATTAACAATATTTATACAAATTACCGCAATCATTGGTAATAATAAAATCAAGCCAATCAAACTAAAAAACAATATGTACTCCGAAAACAACATCAAAGACAATTCTAAAAAATTACTTTTTAATTCATCTAATTTAACGATAAAAATATAATCTTTTGATATATAAGTCAAAATAATTACAAACAATAAACTTATTAATATAGAACTAATTAATCTAAAATTTAATTTTTTAAATTTATCTTGATTATAATAAGATTTAACATCTAACATCATTACGGCGAACAAAAACAATACTATAGAACTTGCAATATATAATAAAATTAATAACATTGCCAAAAATTCAGCATTTAATGTAATCCAAACAACCGCAGTAATTATCAAGACTAATAAAAACATTAAAATTTTATATATGGGATTTTTAAAAATTATTAACAATAAAGCACTAGCAATGGCTAAACCAAACAACAATGTATTGGCTATTATTTCTAAATTATATTTAATTAAAAGCTGCATCATGCATTTTACTCTCTTTAATTTCTAATTCATATTTATCACCAATTGCTAATAATTTTTCTTTAGTTAAAATTTGTTCTCCTCTTTTTTGAAAATGATATTCTTCTAAATTAGTTTGCACTATAGCATCAACCGGACAAGATTCTTCGCATAACCCACAATAAATACATTTAAATAAATCTATTTCATATTTGCTTGCATATCTAAATCCGTCTTTATCTATATTAGATTCTATATTAATGGCTAATGCAGGACAAACTGCTGCACATAATTTGCAACCAACACAACGCTCTTTCCCGTTATCATATTTACGTAATGCATGTAAAGCTTTAAATCTATGAGAATGAGGAGTTTTAGATTCAGGATATTGAACTGTAATTTTATTAGCAAAAAATTGCTTAACAGTTATATATAATCCCTGCAAAATATCAAATAAAATCAACTTTTTGATTGATTTTGTTAAATTATTAATCATCTATACTCCGTATTTAATTAATCCATATTGCTTGAACAATAACCCACGATAATCCTGCTGGGCAAAGACATTTCCAAGATAAATTTATGATCTGATCAAATCTATACCTTGGAAGTGTTCCTCTTAACCATATAAATATAGTCATAAATATAAAAGTTTTAATTATTAACCAAAAAATATTAGGGATCCATAAAAATTGTGTATTAAACGGAGATAACCAACCTCCAAAAAACATAATTACAGTTAACATTGAAGTTAAAATCATATTGCAATATTCAGCCAAAAAAAACAAAGCAAAACTCATTCCTGAATACTCCACATGGAAACCTGCAACTAATTCTGATTCACCTTCTGCAACATCAAAAGGTAATCTATTAGTTTCTGCCATGATACTAATCCAATAAATTATTAATAACGGAAATAATGGCCAACAAAACCAATTAATTATTCCGCCTTGCTGAGCATTAACAATTAAAGATAAATTCATGCTTTTTGCACGAATTAATACCCCAACAATTACTAAGCTTATAGGAATAGAATAAGAAATTATTTGCGCAACAAAACGTAACGCCCCCAATAAAGCATATTTGGAATTAGAACTCCATCCAGCCATAATAATTCCAACAACCCCTATTGATTGCATAGCTAATAAATATAACATTCCTATATTTAAATCTGTTAGTAATAAATTCTTACCAAACGGAATAACTGCCCAACTAGCAAAAGCTGCAGCAACTGTAATAATTGGGCTTAATATAAATAACAGTTGATTAGCTTTTTTAGGGATAATCATAGATTTCAATAAAAGTTTTAAACTATCCGCAATTGGTTGCAACATTCCATAAGGACCAACTCTATTAGGACCAAATCTATTTTGCATCCTCCCAATACATTTACGTTCCCATAAAATATACAACATTACGGTTAATAATAACCCTATTATTAATAAAATATTATTAATTACAATTTCTAAAATTTTAAACATAAGCATTATCTATAGTTGCTTTTTCAATAACAATTTGTTGATATGGTATGCTAACTACGGTTTTAATGTTTATTTGATTAATTAGTATACAACCTTCTGGAATATTATGGCTAATTTTAACAGGAAATTGAAAAGTTTTATTATTACAAGATTTAATTATAATAAGCTGATTATCACAAAGATTTAAATAACCAGCACTTTTAGGATTAATCAATACTTGAACTTTTGCATCTAAAGTTTCTTGTAAGCTATTAGATCTTCTAATAATTGGATCTACTGCATATAAAGATATTGGGGCAATTCTAATAAGTCTAGATAATTTTTGCATATTATTTTGTATATTATTTTGTATATTATTTTTCATATTATTAAGTAAATAATTAATATAAAGTTTATAATCATCATGTTTTTCTATAGTTTTAGCTGAATTATTATATTTTAGTTGATTTATTTGTTGTTTAACAACTTCGACAAACTCTTCATCTCGAAAAAAATTCCATCCAAAATCTTTAGCTATTTTGGTTAAAATTTTTACTGCCGGCTTACTTTCCCCAACTATTGTAGATATTTTATTAAACTGCTGACAATCTCCAGTTACATTAACATACGTGCCTCCAGATTCTTGAGGAACCGCAATAGGTAACAATATATCAGAATATTCCATCAATAATTCACTTTCAAATGCAGTAAATGCTATAACTAATTCAGATTTTCCTAAAATATTAATAGAATTTACTCCATAGGCACAATCTAATTCTGGTTCTATACCAAATAATATATAAGCTTTTAAAGTTTTCTGTAACATTTCAGCTGCATTTAATGATTGAAAATCATCGCTACCTTTTTGAGGGACACAATCCATCAAATGCGCGCCTAAACTATTAGCTCCATAAGAAAAACATCCAAAATTAGCCCCTGTGATCCAAGATATGATTTTACAAACAGCAATAATATTAGAATACTCAGGATGAGAAATTGATAATCCACCTAAAACAATTGACATTTGATTACCTGGATTTTCTAGCATAGTTTTTGCGACTTTAAGATGGGCATTTTGATATTTTAAATTATTAAACAAATCAACATTATGAATTAATTCATTATTATTAATTAATTCATTGGAAATTTGTTTGTTACTAATTTCTAACAATGCTTTAGTAATCTTTAATAATACCGTAACTAAATCTGCATTTTCAGCAATAAATTTTTCATCTATATTGAAATTCAAATTAAATTCTACTGGATTAACCGTAACCACTTTACATCCATTTAATACTGCTTGTCTTAAGTGCATTGCAGCTATAGGTTGCTCTTTATTCAAATATGATCCTACTAATAAAACAAATTGTTGTTTACTTAAATCCTCTATAGAATTAATCCCTAAATATGGATAATAATCTACTCCAGCAGGTTTTCTAAAATCTATTTGCCTTAAGCGATAATCAATATTACTACTACCTAAATTTTTCACTAAATTTTGTAACAAATAACATTCTTCTAAAGTTGCATTAGGAGAGACCAAAGTACCTAATTGTTCTCCTCCATATTGTGAAATAACTTTATTTAAATTTTGATTAACAAATTCTAATGCTTCTTTCCAATCCGCTACATACCATTGGTTATTTTTTTTAATTAAAGGATATTTTAAACGTTCTTGATTGTTGATCCCTAGAAAACCAAATCGATCTCTATCCGCTAACCAATTATAATTAATCTTATTATTCTCTTTAGCAACCGCACGTTTAATTTCTTCCTCATAATTTATATGATAACTAATATTAGAACCAATACAATCATGAGTGCTTACTCCAAATCTTTCTCTTAATTCCCAAGGTTTAGCTCCACATATCAAAGGTTTAGCAGTTAATGCTCCTACCGGACATAAATCAATCATATTGCCTGACATTTCTGAGGTAATAAAAGAATCATCTATAGTAGTTACTTTTATTGATCCTGAGATTTTTAGTAAAGCTAATTCTTTAGCTCCTGCTATTTCTTCCCCAAATCTTATGCATCGAGTACAATTTATACATCGAGTCATGTTAGATGCAATTAATGGTCCTAAATTTGGATCACTTACGGTTTTTTTAGACTCATGATAATTTGAACCATCTTTACCAAATTTTAATGACAAATCTTGTAATTCACATTCGCCTGCTTGATCACAAATAGGACAATCTAAAGGATGGTTACTAAGTAATAATTCTATAATATCTTTTTGAGAAGTAATAACTTTGGAAGAATTAGTAAAAATTTGCATACCTTCTTTTATTTCTGTCGAACATGCAGGTAATAATTTAGGTATATTGGTGATCTCAACTAAACAAGTCCTGCAATTTGCAGCAATTGATAATTTATTATGATAACAAAATCTTGGAATAGGGATCTTTAAATTATCTAAAGCTTCAATTATCTTAGTACCTGCTTTAACTGTAATAGCCCGATTATTAATTCTACACTTGATCATAAATTTTAGATCCAATTTTTAGTTTATTAATAAATTCTTCACGAAAATATTTAATAAAACTTTTTACTGACAAAGCTGCACTATCCCCTAATGGACATAGATTTTTCCCATAAATTCCTTCGGCCACATTATCTAATACTTTTAAATCGCGCAATAATCCCTGTCCTTTTAAGATCCGATCAACAATTCTATATAACCAGCTAGTTCCTTCTCTACAAGGTACACATTGTCCACAAGATTCAATCATGAAAAATCTACTTATTCTAGATAATACTTCTACCATACAAGTAGTTTCATCCATAATAATTATACCACCCGATCCTAAAGTAGAACCAGCTTTAGTTAAAGATCCATAATCTAAATTTAAATTATTTATAATCTCTGCTGGTAATACTGCCGAAGATAACCCACCAGGTAATACTGCTTTTAATTTTTTACCAGATTTGACCCCACCAGCCATTTTTAATAACTCGATAAATCGCATACCTAATGGCACTTCATAATTACCAGGATTAGTCACATGCCCTGAAATACTAAAAATTTTATTGCCACCTGCTAATTTAGTTTTACTCAATTTAAAATACCAATCTCCACCTTGTTCAATAATTTTAGGAATATTAACTAAAGTTTCAACATTGACTACAATTGTTGGAGATCCATATAAACCCACTGTTTGTGGCCAAGGTGGTTTGATCCTAGGAAAAGCTTTTTTTCCTTCTATAGACTCTAACATTGCACTTGCTTCTCCTGCAATGTACCCGCCTGCTCCATATAATGAATTTATATCAAAATTAAGATCTGAATTTAATAAATTTTGTCCAAATATTCCATCATTATAAGCATTTTTTATAGCTTGTTGAATAAGTTTAAATGCTTCTACAAATTCATGTTTAATATAAACATATCCAAATTGAGCACCAATAATAAACCCTGCTATAGCCATGCCTTCTAATAATTGTTCAGGATAATTTAATAATAAGTCTCGATCTTTAAAGGTACCAGGTTCACCTTCTTCAGCATTGCATACTATATATTTAGGTTGATTAATATTTCTGTCTATAGCTGTTAATCCATCAATAAAATTAGCCCCACCTCTGGTTACTAATTTAGAAATTGTTAATTCATGCATAATATTTTCTAAACTTAATTTTTTAGATAGAATTTTTTTCCAAACTTTATATGCATAATGATTATTCATTCTAGCCTCATTAAAATTTGTTCTATGGCTTCTAATGTTACATTAGAAAATTGCTGTTCATTAATTTGAACGACCGGCGCTTTATCACAAGCGGCAATACAATTTAATTCTTTTAAACTAAATTTTCCATCACTAGTTGTTTCTTCAAAATTAATGTTTAATTTCTGTTTTACATGTTGAGCTATTTTATTACACCCAGATAACATACAAGATACATTAGTACAAATACCTATTTTATGCTTACCACTTGGCTTAAGCTCAAATTTAGGATAAAAAGTTGCAACTTCATATACTGTAACTACTGGAATTTTCAAATATTCAGCAACTGCATGTAATAACTCTTTATTTAACCATCCATTGTTATATTTTTGCGCTATAGTTAAAGCTGCAATAATCGCAGATTGTTCTCTACCTTCTGGAAATTTTTTGATCCAATCATCTATTTCTAAAGTCATTTTTTTAGTTAAATTTTTATGAATATTTACCATTTAACGATCTACCTCCCCAATTACTATATCTTGAGTTCCTAAGATAGTTACCAAATCAGCTAATAAATGTCCTTTAGCCATTTCATTGATTGCAGATAAATGG
>CAIKKE010000122.1 GCA_903827925.1 uncultured Francisellaceae bacterium | reverse complement strand
TTATAATAATTAAAAATATCTCGACTATTTAAAAAAATCTTAAATTATTATAAATATATTATGCAAAATACTAGAGGACTAGAAGCAAAACATGAGCATGCGGCTAAGCTAATTGCGAGAGATACTCGTCCAATTGGGACTAGGGTTGCAGAATTTTTAAGTGATCCATACGCTAATCTTTCCATATATGTTAGCTCTGCAATTATTACTTACCTATGCCCTCAAGTTATTGATATAATCATCATAATAAATTTATTATTATTTATATTTATTAAAACCCGCCAATTTACTTTACCATTTAAGTTACCACAATCATCTAAAAAAATAGATTTTAATGACTTAAGTCCTGGAGGTAATCAACCTAAAATAGCAGCTGGAATTTCTTTTTTGGGGAATCAAAAAATTTCTAAAGAAGAATTATGGCTTACCAATAACGATTTACGTACTCATATATTGATTTTTGGTTCCACCGGTAGTGGTAAAACTGAAAGTTTAATTTCTTTAGCGTTTAATTCTTTAATTCAAGGTAGCGGTTTTATTTATGTAGATGGAAAAGGAGACAACAGTTTATTTGCTAAAATTTTTTCCATGGTAAGAACTATGGGTAGAGAAGATGATTTATTATTAATTAATTTTATGACAGGAGCTCGAGATATTATTGGACCTCAAAGCAATCGTTTATCTAACAGTATGAATCCTTTTGCTAATGGATCTTCTAGTATGTTATCCCAATTAGTCATTAGTCTTATGGATAGCACCAGTGGCGATCAAAGTGGAGATATGTGGAAAGGTAGAGCAATTAATTTCGTAGAAAGTATAATGTCTATTCTATGTGCCATGCGAGATGCTGGTCATATTTTATTAGATGCTAATTCAATTAGAAATTATTTTATGATCGAAAAATTAGAATCTATAGTAATAGATTTAAAATTTCCAATTAGGGATGATTTATATATATCAATTGAAAACTTACCTCCAAAAGTAATTGATCCTATCAAAAATTATTTAATTAATTTACCAGGATACAATCCTAAAAATAAATTTAACCAAGCAGGAGAAGTAAGAGAACAACATGGATTTATTACGATGCAGTTAACTAGAGTTTTTGGTTCATTAGCAGATGCTTATGGGCATATTATGCGCACCAATTTAGCTGAAGTTGATGTTAGAGATGTAGTTTTGAATCGTAGGATCTTGGTAGTATTGCTTCCGGCTTTAGAAAAATCTCCAGAAGAATTAGCTAATTTAGGTAAAGTCATAATAGCATCTTTAAAAGCAATGATGGCAGCAGGATTAGGTGATAAAGTAGAAGGTAAATTTATAGATGTTATTAGTAATAAACCAACTAATTCATTATCTCCATTTGTATGTATTATGGATGAATATGGCTACTATGCAGTTAAAGGTTTTGCAATAGTTGCAGCCCAAGCTAGATCTTTAGGGTTTTGTGCGGTATTTGCGGGGCAAGATTTGCCAGCTTTTCAAAAAGCTTCAAAAGAGGAAGCAGCATCAATTGGGGCAAATTGTAATGTTAAAATTTGTATGAAATTAGAAGATCCTTTAGAAACCTGGGATTATTTTAATAAAACTGCTGGAGAAACTTATGTTACTAATGTAAGTGGTTTTCAATTACCGAATGGAAGTATTGCTTTGAATTATCTAGATAGTCGTAGCACTTCAGTAGAGAGAAGACAACGTATTGAATTATTAGATTTAAAAGATCAACGAGAAGGTGAAGCACATATTTTTTTCAAATCTAATGTTATAAGAGCTAATATGTTTTTTGCTAACCCTAAGCCAGTAATTGAGTTAAAAATTAATCAATTGCTTAAAGTTGACAAACCTGATCCTTTACTATTAATAAATATTGCTACTAGAATTAATAAATTTTCTAGAGTTTTACATGATACTCAGTTTAAAATGCCTAAAAATATTGCTATGCATGCTGATATTATGTGTGTGCAAAAAGCATTGATGAATGCTTCGATGAAATATTCTGTTTTAGAAAGATCTATTGAAGCATTAGCAACATTATTAGAATCACAAATTGAAAAACATTTAACTATTGATAAATATTATAAATCGATACCAAATGAGCAATATACCAATATTTTTAGCTCTTTGGAAAAACCTTCTAGATATACTTTTAATTTACTTGGACAATATATTCAAGTATTTTCTCAACCATTAATTAAAGCTAGTAATGTTTTAGAAATTTTAAAAGAAATTGAATATTTAAGTACTAATAATATCCAACAAGCTGAACAATTATCTCAAAAATTATTATTTGAATTAGAAAAAAACACGAGTTTTCCTAATATTGAAGCTAAATCATCTAAAGCTATCCATAATTCTATTTTAATGAATAAAAAACAAAAGTTTATCGATAGTCTTAACGATATTTTAATGCTTTTTGATTTAGATCCTATCTCTTCCCCTGAAGAATCTACAGAAACCATGTTACCCCAATTGCCTCAATTAAATGAACTTGATGATGAAATGTAAATTTAAGTTTTTTCTGAGGTTTTAATTATTGAATACGAATAAAACTATCCGCTTTTTAATTTCGTCGAACTAGGGGAAAAATCACTAGCTAATAAAACCCTATCCTTATATTCTTTGGATAAATCATCTAGTTTAATAGCAACCCATCCTGCCAATGCAGCAAAACTACTGTGATCTAAATCATTTAAAATTTTCAAGTTATTTAAATAAGATCTGATTTTTTCTGGTAAAGCGCTTTCAGCGAGTAATTCTTCTTTTGAACGATATATCTTTACGCTTGATTTATCTATTATTTTTAACATTTCAGGTAAAGGAGCATTTACTTGCAAATACTTACTGTATCGTGTAAGACTTACATAAGCTGAAAATCCATGTAAAAGCATTGAAGCATGATCAGTAGGGGCAGTTAAACCTAACAAAGAACTTGGATCTCTTACTATACCATAATGATTTACTGATATAGAATTAGGTTCATTAATTTTCATAATACAATTCATAGCCATAAAAATATTTCTATCGGAAAATAGCAACGGACAACTAGCATTACTAATATTAATTGGAGCAGTAGATGCACAAACAATAAAAATTTCAAGCCCTTTTTTAGAGCTAAATCCCATCAAAATACTTTTAAAAGTCATCTCTGAAACTTCTATAATTTTTAGAAATTTTTCCAATTTTTTTTGATTATAATAAAAATCATCAAAAATTTTCTCAAATTGTTGCTTATCTTCAAAAAATTCTTTAAATTTGTTAAATAGCTCTTTTTTTTTTTCTTCAAGATCAATCGTATCTTTTTTTTTTGTTATTCCTTTTATTAAATAAAATAGTTCAAATGCATTAATAGAATTAGCAAATTGTGTATAAACTCTATCACGTAGCTCATTATCGTTGCTAAAAGCTAAATATACCTTCGTGCCATTTTGTAATATTGCAACACCAGTATATGATCCTGGTTTAATTTCAGTTATTTCGTTTAATACATTTTGTTTTAACATTATAAACTCCTTAAAAATCTGTAAAAAAATAATCTTTATTTTAAAAAGATCAATGAAAATTTCATTAAAGATTAAATTACTAACTATAATTATACACCAATTATTTGAAAAGCTGAGTTATAATGAATTTTTGATGATGCTATATAATTGGCAAAGAAGTTGATCATTATTAAAAATAATTTATTAACTATTTACTGTATAAAAACTCGAGCTCCTGGTTTATGGTAAATATTATTTTGCTTTCCAAGTAATTTATTGGTAAAATATATTTTTTAACAAGTTCCTCACATTAAAAATAATTATAAAGTATAAATAATGGTTGGTTAGTTTAATAAATTTTTATGTTTAATTAGTTAGATTACTTTATAGTTAAGATTTTATAACAACAAAACAAATATATTAATAATTACTTAAGGATTAATAAACAAATGAGTATTAGTATTCAAAACAATCTTAATGACCAAAATGACAAAAGTAATCTTAACAATCAAAACAATCCAATTAAACTAAATAATTTCAATAGTTTTAATTTACCTAAAATATTACTACAGTATATAAGTAATTTAAATTATATTACCCCAACCCCTATTCAAGAGCAGACTATTCCATTAGCTTTAGAAAATCATGATATATTAGGATCAGCTCAAACTGGAACAGGAAAAACTCTAGCTTTTGTTATCCCATTAATTGCTAACTTAATTAATAATCCTAAAAGTAATGGATTAATTTTAACTCCAACTAGAGAATTAGCAGAACAAATACTTGCTGTAATTCAAAAAGTTCTAGGAGTAAAATCTACTATAAAATCAGCGCTACTAATTGGTGGTGAACCAATCTTTAAACAATTTAAACAACTAAAACTTTACCCAAGGATTCTTGTTGGAACTCCTGGTAGAATAATTGATCATTTATCGAGAAAAACTCTACATTCTAATTTTAATTTTTTAGTATTAGATGAAACTGATCGTATGTTAGACATGGGTTTTGGGATCCAATTAGAAAAAATTATTCATCAATTACCTAAAAGTAGACAAACTTTAATGTTTTCTGCAACTCTACCAAAACATATAGAAAATTTAGCTAATAAATATTTAAACAATCCTAAAAGAATTGCTATTGATGCCATAAATAATCATATAAGCAACTTAAAAGAAGAAACTATTAAAGTACAAGGATCTGAAAAATTTAATACTTTAGTAAATCAAATAGAACAACGTTCTGGTACTATAATTATATTTGTAAAAACTAAAAATGGAGCAGAAAGTTTATCTAACGATTTATATAAGAAAAATTATAAAGTATCTTATATGCATGGAGATTTAAAACAAAATAAACGTTCTAAGGTAATTAGTGATTTCCGTAATGGTCGTTGCCAAATAATGGTAGCAACCGATGTCGCCGCTAGAGGTTTAGATGTACCACATATTCAACATGTTATTAATTATGATCTACCTAATTCTCCAGAAGATTACGTGCATCGAGTTGGCCGGACTGCAAGAGCTGGCGCCGAAGGTTCAGCATTAAATTTAATTTGTAATCACGATCAAGCTAAATGGACGGTAATTCAAAGATTTATTAATCCAGAGAAATATCCAGCATCTAAAAATAATTTTGCTAGAAACGATTCTGCTAAAAATGATTTTGGGGTCAGAAATAATAAATTTAAACCAAAATTTAGTAAATTTAAAGATCATCCAAAATCAACAACCTTTAAAACCGGATTTAAAACAAACTTTAAAACAGGCTTTAAAGCCAAAAACAGCAACTTTAAATGATACCAATTATTAATAAATCTAATAATAAAATCATAGCTAAACGATTTAGAGGTTTTTACCCAGTAGTCATTGATGTAGAAACTGGCGGATTAAATCCGGCAACTGATGCTTTATTAGAAATAGCAGTATTACCGATTAATATGCGAACTGAGGGTAATTTATTTCCAGGAGAATTGAAGCATTATCATATTATTCCTTTCCCTGGTTCTAATATTTCTAAAGAAAGTTTAGAAATTCATAAAATTGATCCAACGCATCCATTTAGATTTGCGGTTACTGAACTAGAAGCATTACAAGAATTATTTGAGTTTTTAAATAATTTAAAAACTCAAGCTAAATGCAATCGATGCGTATTAGTTGGGCATAATTCTTGGTTTGATTTACATTTTTTAAATGCTGCAATTAAAAGATGTAATTTAAAAAGTCCTTTTCATAGTTTTACAAGTTTTGATACTGCAACTTTAAGTGCAATCTTTTATGGACAAACAGCGCTTGCACAAGCAACTAAAAAAGCAAATATTGATTTTGACCCCAAACAACATCACTCTGCAATTTATGATGCTGAAAAAACTGCAGAGCTATTTTGTAAAATAGCGAATTCATGGTTAAAAGTTAAAAATACTTAAATATAATTAAGATAAAGCTCTAGAATCATTCAATCCGATAAAAGAAAATTAGTTATAATTTTTGCAATCAATGCAATAAGAAATGTTTTTAAATAGTATTTTAATATTGTAATTACTCACTTACTTGTTTAAATGTTTAAAAATCATTTTTCATTTCAATCAGAATATTAAAATATATTAATGGGTTCAATAAATATAATCTATACTTAACTATAACAAATAAAATAAATGTACAAATATTAAAAATTTAAAATATAGGTTTTATTTTTTATGCGTGTAGCCCCAACAAAAATCAATGGTGATGATGATGGATTATTAAAATCTGATCAGATGAAACAGATGAAACAAATGTTTGCTACACTTCGTTCTAAATATCAAGATTTAAAAAAATATGAACTCCAAGTACCTAATAAAACTAAAAAAAAATATATATTTCCTTTGATAAGTACATCTTCAAAAGAAAAAGAAGAATTTTTAAAAGCAGAAGAAAATTTTTATGAAGAATTTAATAAAACATATATAGATGCTATGATGTTTAAATCTATTAGAGCAGATAAGGATGATTATTGGAGTGAATGGTTAAAATCTGCAACTATAAAAGAACAACTTGCTAAAGGTTTTAAAGAACAAGATTTACGTAAACCTCTTAGAATACCAAAAAATCCAACTCTAAAATATAAAGCAACTGGTAAACAAGGAGTTATAGAAATAGGTAAAAGTTCAGAATATCCTTTAGCACAAAAAAGCAACTCATCTAAAAAACAGTCAGTATCTTGGGCGGCCATAAAATTTTCAAAGAATAAAAATGAAAAATCAATAGTTAATGCTATAGGGCGTAATTTTTCACCCCCACCTTTCGGGATGAATACAGAAAGAAAAGATACATTAGTTGGAATAATTTTTCGTTTTATAGATGTAGATAAAGATGTCAAGGTGCTAAATTCTACCATAAAAAAGTATGATGGTGGTACATATGGTAGACCTTATTATCTTGCTACGAAAGAATTGGCTGAACAATATTTTAAAAAGCATAAATTCGATCAACATATAAATCCTACAGGCTCAATATTTAGTGACTTACATCAATTGTTTTTCCACGGGGATGATCAATACCATAATGAAACTTTATCGAGACTTAAATGGGAAAAAGAAGATCCTGGATGCCAAATAGGGATCTTTACTGATAATTTAAACTCTAGATTATTAGCTCAATTTAGAGCTATAGATTTACAAAATAATTTAGAAATTGAATGGATTCCAATATCTTTTTATCTTCATAAGAAAAAAGAAGGGGAAAAAGTATTTTTTTATAAACAACAAAAACGAGAAGAAGATTTAAAAGAAGGACTAAAAAGTACTGATCCCGAAACAAAATCAATGGCATTAATTATTGAATTTTTAAACAAAAAGATTTCATCAAAAGTTTTCAACAACATAAATCGTCAAGAAAAAAATGGAATTTTAAATCTATTATCTCTAAATAAGATCACCGAAACAACAAAAATTACTTTTTTAGAACAATTATTAAATTATAATATTGCATTTTTAGAATTTCAAGAACAACTAAATTTAATTCAACTTTTATCTAAAATTATTCTTAATACACATGATTTTATTTTTTCAAACACATCTCTTGAAGAAATTTCCCTGGAAGATTATCTTCGATATATAATTATGCTTATAAGAAAAGACAATCAAGACTCTCAATTTGATTCTTTAGAAAAAAAAATTGGAAAAAATTCTGCTTTATTTTTAGCTAGTGTAGTAGGAAATTTAAAAGTTGTAAAAAAAATTTTAGATGACAAAGAACACCCAAGCATACAAGTTGATAATGCTTTAATAACAGCAGTTTCAGCAGGAAATATTGAAATTGTACAATTATTTTTAGAATATAATGCAGATATAAATCTTAAAGATAATAATGGCAATACTCCTTTAATAATAGCAGCGGCAAAAGAAAATATTGAAATTGTACAATTATTTTTAGAATATAATGCAGATATAAATCTTAAAGATAATAATGGCAATACTCCTTTAATAATAGCAGCGGCACTAGGAAATATTGAAATTGTAAAATTACTTTTAACGCATAATGCAGATATAAATCTTAAAGATAATAATGGATATACTCCTTTAATAATAGCAGCGGCAAAAGAAAATATTGAAATTGTAAAATTACTTTTAACGCATAATGCAGATCTTTTAGCATATAATGCAGATATAAATCTTAAAGATAATAATGGCAATACTCCTTTAATAATAGCAGCGGCACAAGGAAATATTGAAATTGTAAAATTACTTTTAGCACATAATGCAGATATAAATATTAAAAATAATAATGGCAATACTCCTTTAATAATAGCAGCGGAACAAGGAAATATTGAAATTGTAAAATTACTTTTAGCACATAATGCAGATATAAATATTAAAAATAATAATGGAGATAAAGTTACAAAAATAATGATTAGCAAAAACAAAAAAGAAATTCTAAACATTTTTCTTTTACACAAATTAAATATAAACATAAAGAATAATAATATTCAAAAAGTGGATAAATTATTAAACGGAAATCAAGAAAATTTATTTAGACTAATAAAAAAACAAGAATTTATAGAAGAATTATTAAATTATTATTCTAGGAATGAAAATAAATTCAAATTTAAACAAAAATCTAAATTAATACAAATTATTAAATCAATAATTACACAACCAGAACAACTACCTTCAGACCTACAAGATATTTATAACAAAATAAAAACACCAGAAATTGATACCCCAAAATTTTTTGACATATTTAGTATGCCAAATAATAAAGCAAGTAATACTAATCCTCCTAAGGGAAATCATTCAAATAACACCCAAAGAAGAACTAACTAAACATCTTCCATTTAAAATTTCCATCATTTAAATTATTATTTTTTAACAAAAATTCTACAAAATTTTTGTAATTCACAAATCCTACAAGTATTATTTAAATATTTAGGTTTAACTGTAGCAATACCTTGCTTAAATTCATGAATTAATTTATATAATTTAGCATATATTTTATTCAAATAATTTTGCCAATCTTCAACTGCCAACAATTTAGTTTTTGGTTGAGGCGGATTAAAAATTTTAATTTTAGAATCAATTAATCCAATAAACTCGATTTTTTCAGATCTTATATTAGCTAAGAAGACAGCTTTAACATTATTTTTATATAAACTATAAATAAACAATTGCGGATCATCAATATTTAAATCTTGATAATTATTTGAATTAAATGGATTAAATAATAATCTACCAGTTTTATAATCAATAATTAATGATTCGCCTGTGGTTAATTCATCGATTCTATCTACTTTAATTTTAATTAAAAATTCTTCAAGCTGTACAGTTAATTTTTTTTCTATATGGGTTAATTTAAAATCCGATCTTATTAAATCATAATCAATTATATAATTATAACATAAACCAGCAATTCTTTTAACTTCTAAATCCATCAGAGTTTCATTTAAATAATTTTTTTTAAGCTTGCTTAAATGTAACAGACTTTGCTTAGCTAAAAATTTTAGCTCTTGATATATTTCTGCATTAGATAATTCTTTTACTTTACTAAGAACTATATATTTACCCCAAAATTTAGCTAAAGTTTTATGTAAAACTTCTCCTTTAAATGCTTTAGTTAAATAAGGCAATGGTACTTGCAACTTGTACGCTTGCAATCTAATTTTAGCATTAGCCTGAAAAGGACAGGCTATTTGCAGCCTTAAAAATTCAGTCCCAGAAAATTCGTTACTTAAATACTTGTTAGTATTTTCATCTTGATATGTTTCTAATAAAATTTTTGCTTCTGAATTTAATTTTAATTCTGAATTATCAAACAAATCATTGCAAAACATTGGCAAATCATTAATCAATATAGAAGGCCTTGCTGGATTATTGTCGATATATAATGCATAGCTACAAACAAATTGCTTATTAGTATGATTTTTTAGATAATTTAAATATTGTTGATAAATCTTAATTGGTTGTTCAGAATATCCATAATTATCTCCGTATTTTTTTTGTAATTTTATTGGCAAAAAAGGATTAAATTGATTCTGATTAGTCCAATTATTTTCATTTAAACCACAAATCCATAAATAATCAAATTGTTCTTTAAATTGAATTGCTTTTGATAAATTTGTGATTTTTATATGTTTATCCATAATGTTAGATTTTTTAAGATTAATCATAGATTGTAAAAATTTATAATTAATCTCAGGATCTTGCAACATTCTAATTAAATTTTTATAACAATCTTCAAAATTGTGAAAGCCTAAAAAATTCTGCAAGTTTAAATATTGATCTAGTATTATTTGTAAATAATCTAATACTATTTGATTTCTATCAGTAACTTCTTCGGTAACCCAAGAAAACGCTTGTAAAATTTCTTTAATAAATTGCACCCAAAATTCACAATCAAATAATTTTTGCGCATATGATTTTTGCGCATATGTCTTTTGCACATATGACTTTTGCGCATATGACTTTTGCGCATATGACTTTTGCAAATCATTTAAATTATCTGAATTAATTAGGTTGTATTTAATAAAAACTTTCTCAAAATCATCACATATTGTAATAAAAATTTGCATAGAATTATGCATAGAATTTGCACTCGATTTTTTTAACAAACAATTTTTGATATATTGCCAATTAAATTTATAATCAACCTCTTTTCGTAAAAGATAATCCACATACGCTCTAGCACTTAATTCTTCCTTACTGCCTATAATAAATTTAGTTCTTAATAATCGACTAAAATCTTCATATTTAATAGTTTGATTATTTAAACAACAATTAGTAATTTGTAAAATTAATAACATTATTTTAATTGCAGGATGATTATATAAAGTATTATCAACAATTAAATCATAGATATTAGAATTTAATATCGGATCTGAAATAGGGTCTGAAATAAGATTTAAATAATTACTAAAAATATAATCTATTTGTGCATATATATTTTCTAAATCTATAACTATTACACCAATATTTCCCTTTATTTTAGGATCTAAAGCCCACTTAGCTGCTTGATGTAATTCGGCAACCGGATCCTGGCATGCAATTTTAAATTGATTATTAATAAAATTATTACAATTAGTAGTATTATTACAATCAGATTTAATAATAAAATAAATATTATTAATTAACTCATTAGAAAATTGTTCTTCATAATTAAAATTTTTACAAATCAATTGATAATTATGCAACCATTCTAAAAAAACCTTAACTTCTTGAGTACCTAGATACTTTTGAACTATAGTTATTGGAATATTCCATATTTTTAACATATACCAAGCTTCTTGCGCAAGCTTAGCTAAATCCCAACAATGTAAATTTAATAAATTGTTAATAATAATATTATCATGATTATTATTAATTTCTAACCAATCATAGATTATTTTTTCCCATAGACATTGTTGGTAAAATTTAGAAATTTTTACAGATAACATTTATTATAATTTTATATTTTACTATTCAATTTTTTCATCAATTTTTTGCATCAATTGGATCTCATTCAAAGTTAGATTTTCTGCATCAATTTCTGACTTAGTAATTCTTCTAATTAATGGTCCTATAGTTAAACCTTGAACCATCATTGAAAATATTACCACAGCATAAGTTATAGTTACTATAAAGTCATGGTAATAACCTTGAATACTTAAAGCTAATGCTATCGAGATCCCTCCTCTTAATCCTCCCCAAGTCATAATTAACATTACATCTGGACTAAACCTTCTAAACGCAGTTGGCAAATATCCTACCGGGATCACAATACTCACCCATCTAGCTGCAATTGTAATAATAATTGCTCCAATGGCAGCAATAGTAGTATCAATATTAAAATTAATATGCATAAATTCTAAACCAATTAATACAAATAAAATTGAATTTAACACTGCATCCAATAATTCCCAAAATGCTTCTAGTTGCCTTAAAGTATGCTCACTCATGCTGCCATTTTTTATAGAACTACCAATCCATAATCCAGCAGTTGCAATACTGATAGGCCCAGAAACTTGGGCTACCGAATGAGCTAAAGTATATCCACCTGTTACTAAAGCTAAGGTCAAAATAATTGAAATTTCATAGTCATCTACTGAGCGAATTAACTTGGAAGCTAAATATCCCATAGCTGCACCTAACACTAAACCACCTAGCCCTTGCCTCATAAATAACCAGAATAAAGATTGTGGAGTAACTAATTCTTGCTTACCATAAGCTATAGTTAACGTTGCAAAGAATAATAAAATTCCCATACCATCATTAAACAATGCTTCTCCAGCAATTTTAATCCCTAAAGATTTTGGAGCTTTAATGTTTTTTAAGATCCCTAAAACTGCGATAGGATCGGTAGGAGAAATCAATGATCCAAATACAAAACAATAATAAAATGGTAAATCTATACCTAAGATTGCAGTTAAACCATGCATTGCATAACCAATTAACATGGAAGATATAGCGACACTAATCGTGGCTAAAAAAGCAATTAACATTTTATGCTTTACTAATTCCACTGCATTAACATGTAAAGAACCAGCAAATAACAAAAAACTTAACATCCCATTTAAAAAAGTATCATCAAAACCAGCGCTATCTAATAAACGTTTTGATAAAACCTCTACACTCCAACTATATCTAGCAACAACTGCAACTATTAATGATACCCCCAAGGTAACTAAAGTTATTCCTATAGATTTTGGTAATTTAACAAATTTATAGTTAATATAACTTGCTATCGCTGCTAAAGAGACTAGAATCCCTACTATTTCTTGAAAACCCATCTTAATCAAAAATCCATAAATTTTATTTAATCTTAATTAAATTAATTAATAAAATATAACATAAAAAAATAAAATTAAGCTACAATAAATACAGATATTTCATTTTAGTTTAAAATAATTCAAACTACATTAGGAATGTAAAATGATACTCAAAGAGCATATTGCAGAAAAACCATTGATAATTGCAATGCAAGATATAGAACATGATGTTTTAAAAAACGTTAATTTAAATGTTAAAGCTGGAGAAATTTATAGCATTATCGGTAAAAGTGATTCAGGCAAAAGTGAATTACTTCGTTGTATAAACAGAATTCATCAACCTAAATATGGCAAAATAACCATAGATAATCAAAATTTAAATTGTTTGTTAGACAAAGATATTAACAATTTACGTCGCAAAATGGCATTAATTACTAAAATACCTCAATTAATCTGCAGCAAAAATGTCTTTCAAAACGTGGCGTTACCATTAGAATTACAAAATAATATTTCGAAAAATGATATTAATAAAATTGTAGAACCTATTTTACATTTAGTAGGCATTGTTGATAAATTTTTTAACTTTCCTAGCCAGTTAAATATAATGCAAAAACAATTAATAAGTATTGCAAGAGCGTTAGTTACTAAACCTAAAGCTTTGTTATGTGATGATATAACTTATCATTTAGATGTAAAATCCACTCATCAAATTGTGAACCTACTAAATTCTATAAATAAAGAATTAGGCACCACTATATTAATAGTTAGCAATGATATAGAAGTAATAAAAAGTTTAAGCCATAAGGTTGCAGTTATGGATAAAGGTTCAATTACCGAAGAATCTTCTGCTTATGAAATTTTTGCTAGACCTAAAACTGAATTTGCTAAAGAATTAGTCAAAGCTGCCAGCCGACATGAAATGCCTTGGGTATATCGGCGTAAGATCCGTTTTCAAGCTACGCAAAATCAGCATCCAATCGTTAGAATTAGTTTTACTACTGCATTAGCTACAGAGCATTTATTAGGACAATTAATTCAAGATTATCAATTTAAGATTAATATTATTCAAGCTTATCAAGAATATGTACAACATCAGCCAATCAATGTAATATTGGCCGAGATAGAAGGAACTTCAGAAGAAAATTTCGAAGAAATTTTTAATGAGGCTATATTGTTTCTTAAAAATCATGAATTACATGTAGAGGTTTTAGGTTATGTTGCCAATTCTATTTGAAGCTACTTACGAAACTTTAAAATTAACATTTACTACATCTATTTTCGTTATTATCTTAGGAATACCGCTGGGAGTATTATTAGAAGCAACTAATAATCAGCATATTTTGGGTAATAAATATTTATGGGTTCATACAACTCTTAAAGCAATCATCAATTTTTTATCTAATATTCCAATTTTTTTAATGTTAATCATTTTAATCCCCATTATTAATGGGATCCTATTTGAATATTTTACGATTGAATTATCTGCAATTATTGCCTTGGTATTTATTTGTACTTGTATCTTTGCTAAAGATGTTTTTGACTCTTTAAACAATTTACCTAAAGAATTATCCGATACTGCAAAATTTTTAGGGGCAGAAGCATTTCAAGTTTTAACTAAATTTTTATTACCAGAGGCAAAACAACATTTAATTAATAATATTACTAAATTAATTATCAATTTAATCAGTTTATCCATTATGGTAAGCATGTTAGGAATAAATGGTCTTGGTAAATTAGCTTTAGAAAAAGGTTATCAAGAAGCTGATCTATCTTGCATATTTTATATAATTTTACTTTCTACTAGCATTATATATATAGTTAAATTTATAGGTAATTTATTATCTAATTATTTTTATAACAAACAGCATAATGGCATAATATCATAATTTAAATATTAATTTATATGCAAATAGAACATGGTTTAAATTTAAATGCAACTGGAACATTATTAGGCTTAAGCGTAATCTTATTAGTAAGCTTAGCTTATATCCTAGTAATTTTAGAAGAATTAATTGATTTAAAAAAATCTAAACCCGTATTATTAGCTTCTGGTTTAATTTGGATCTTAGTAACAATTATTGCTAAACAACAAGGCATGTCTGAATTAGCAATCGAGATCATCCATAAAAATCTTTTAGGATATGTGGAATTATTATTATTTTTAATTGTTGCTATAACTTATATAAATGTTTTAGAACAAATGCAAATATTTAATTTTTTACGCGTTTGGCTAATCAAGAAAAGACTGTCTTTTAAACAATTATTTTGGATCACAGGGTTTTTAGCATTTTTTATCTCGCCAATTGCCGACAATTTAACTACTGCGTTATTAATGTCGACCATAATTATGGCTATAGCTCCTAATAATAAGAAATTTATTTGTATCTCGTCAATAAACATCGTAGTTGCAGCCAATGCTGGTGGCGCATTTAGTCCATTTGGGGATTTAACTACTTTAATGGTTTGGCAAGCTAATAAAATTCCATTTATTGATTTTTTTAGGTTATTTATTCCATCGGTAATTAGTTTTATAATTCCAGCAATATTGATGTCATTTACTATAGAAAATGCCATTCCAGCACCTAGCCAAGAAAATATAAAATTACAAATTGGGGCTAAAAGAATATTAGGTTTGTTTATCTTAACTATTATGTTATCTGTAATTAGTAATCATTATTTAAATTTACCTCCAGTAATTGGAATGATGACTGGTTTGGGAATTTTAACCATCTTTAGTTTTTATCTAAAAAAACAACATCATTCTTTCGATATTTTTCAAAATATCAAAAATCTAAATTGGGATACATTGTTATTTTTTTACGGAATAATGATGTGTATTGGCGGATTAGAAGCAGTAGGTTATTTAGAAAAATTATCAGATTTAATCTATAACCATTTAGGTAGCAATTTAACCATTATGCATCAACATACTCCAGCTAACGTCATTGTCGGGTTCTTATCTGCAATTATAGATAATATCCCATTAATGTTTGCCGTAATTGCTATGGATCCTAATATGGTTAAAGGCCAGTGGTTATTAGTAACTTTAACTTTAGGGATTGGAGGCAGTTTATTATCTATAGGATCAGCCGCAGGTGTTGCTCTTATGGGGAACAGTAAAGGTGGTTATAGTTTTTTAAAGCACTTAAAATGGAGTTGGGCGATTTTATTAGGGTATATTGCAGCTGTGTATGCGCATTTTGTGATTAATCAGCATTTATTTTAAGGTTATTAATTTCTAATTCTTATCTAATTCTTATTGTTCTATCTGAATTAGCAGATGATTTTTGTGATTCTTCGGGTTTAGTAGGAACAGCAGTACCAGCTGTAGTATCAGGATCAGGATTAGGAGTAGAAGTAGCATTTGTTGAGTCTACAGTAATTACATTAGACAATTCTCCTTCTCTAATAGGATCCGGTTTATCCGGAAGGTTTGCTGTCTTTTTTTTCCTTTCTTCTTCAGTTATAGTCCAATTTTTTACCATTAAAAAAAACCCCTCCACCGCATCTTTACAAATATGATAAAGATCTTTCGATACATCTTTACGACCAGGATCTCCTTCTATTTTAGGATCGGTGACTGTTCTAATTCCTTTTGGACCTAAGTCTTGTGCTTCTTCTGCTGGTGTTTCTGCTGTTAATGCTGTATCAATTTTTGCTTTTTGTGCTGCTGTTACTTCTTCAAATTCAGCATGTAATGCTTCTTCTGCTGCTTTTTTTAAAGCAAGTTCAGAGACAAATGGACCTGTTTCTTTTGGCATTTTTTCACACCTAAATAATTACTGTTTGTTGATTTTTATAAGTTAATCTATTTTTAATCTAATATATTTTTGTATTATCTTTATCTTAAGTTTAGACCATTTATACTCTATTTTTCATCTTTCTCTTCTTCTTCACCATCATCTTCTTCCCCCTCATCTTCATCTCCGCTTGTATCTCCACCAATATCTTCATTATTTTCAGTTGTAATTTCACCTAATTCTTCCTGCTCTAATTCTTCTTGATTATCACTATCATTATCATTATCTTCAATTAATTCTGGTAATTCTTCTAAATCTAAATTATTTCCAAGCTCATTAACCATATCCTCAGCACCTACAATATTTTCTTCAGGTTTACCACCTGCAGCACCACTTTTGCCTTGTAGAATTAATATAATTTCATTTACATTATTTAAATAATTACTTAGATTAGCTTTTGGTGGAGATTGATGAGGAAAAGTGGTTAAACTCAACAAATCATCAATTAATTTGTTAGCATTAATTGATGACTGTTCTTGAGTAAGACCGGCTAATTGTTCAATACCACATAAATTTTCATTTAAATAACCTTTTCTTAATAAAGGTAATTTAAATAATTCATGATCTTTATTACTAACAATTTTAGAAATTAATTCCGTCATAGGAATTCCATTAAAAATTGAGGCAATCGAAGATATAGATGAACTATCAACCACTTTGGCATTTTTATCATTAATTTTATTGTCATCAACTTTATTTGTATCAACTTTATTTGCATCAACTTGCTTATCCTTAACTTGCTTTTCATTAGTTTTATTATCAATTACTTTATTTTCTTGGATAGCATTAATTTTTTTCTGTTTATCTACTTCATATTCTAAAATTTTAATTATCCCTAAGATCCCTTTTTCTAAAGATGTAACTTCTTGATTTTCTCCAATAGATGATTGTAATAACAAAATATCATTATTTGCTGGAATTTTAGGCAATTGAAAATCATTATTTATAAATACTTTTGTAAATGCAGCAATTCTATTTTCTAACTCAATCAACTCTTGAGTACTTGGAGCTTCTACTTTTAGCAGATGATTAATTCTTAAAGTCTTTACTGGCTTAGGGTTAGCATAGAATACTTCAGCTCTTATAACTTTGGATTTAAAAAATATATGAGCCTCACCTTCTCTTTGATCTTTTAAATCTAATAATTCTATTCTTTGCTTTCTATCAACTGATGCATTTTTAGTATCCATATAATTCATTGCAATACTATTAGTATCCATTTGAAAACCACTTACATTCGTAACGTAAGTTTCTCCAGCAGTTTTGTTGAAATAATCCCAAGTTTCCATAGGATCTTCTAGTTTCATACAAATTTTAATATTGCAATTGGCTCCAATTGAAGCCGCTTCTTCTTTGGATGCTTTTTGAAAAGCTGGTAAATCTTGTCCTGCAAATACAGCAGAAAAACCTAAAGATCTAGCTTGAGCTGCAACTACAGCAAACCCTTTTACTGCATAATAACCATATTCATCCATAATACATACATAAGGTGAAGGAGAATTAGTAGGTTTACTTAAAATTACATCTCGATAATCACCTTCTACTTTATCACCTAATCCTGATGCCATCATTACTTTTAAAGATGCAATAATAATTTTACCCAAATTAGCTAATTCTTCTGGAGATTTTTCTAAAGCTGGCAATAATACTACTAAAATTCGGCGATTCAATACCACATCCTTTAAATCCACTTCCGCTAAATTAGTACGGATAATATGCCCATAAGTATCAGCTAATGATCCAAACACTCTAGTTAATTGCATCGTAATAAACCCATGTTGTTCTCTTACTTCGCTTGATTGATTAAACTTGTTTTTTGGATTATACCCAGGCAAATTTAACATATAATTTTTTAATGGCTCTAAAATAGTAGAAGGTAAATCAAATAATGGTACTTTAAAATTATTGTCCCCAATTGGAAATTGTTTATCTACTACTATTGATTCTAATTTTTCTAAAATAAAATAATCACGAATACTATTGGCATCGAGCAAAATATGCCCAGCATCTCGCATTGCAGTTAAAATTTTCATTAAACTTTCTACAAAGTTGATGGCCCTTCCTTTCCACATATCTGCAGATTGTTCGCTGTTTCCTGAATCCATTAAACTAACCACCAACTGGGATAACATGCTAGATGAACCATGTGCAAACGGATTCATCGTGTTAGATAAACGATTAGTTTGCGGACCTAATACATCTCGAGCGCCTGTCATAAAATTAATCAATAAAATGTCATCTTCCCTGCCCATACTACGAACCATAGAAAATATCTTGGCAAATGAACTATTGTCACCTTTACCATCCACATAAATAAAACCACTAGCTTGAATTAATGAATTAAAAGCAAAAGACACTAAAGCTTCAGTTTTACCACTACCAGTTGAACCAAAAATTAATATATGGGTACGCAAATCACTATTAGTAAACCATAGTTCTTGACGAGTTCTACGATCATTACCTAAAAAAGAAATTCCATCTGCTATACCAGGTTTTACTGTGCCTGGTTTAATGTCATTGTAATCTAATACTCCACTAGATTTAGGCATTCTAAATGGTAAAGTTTTATCTCTGAAAAATACAAATAAAAATAATAAACAAAGCAATCCAAAAATAAGATCTATTATCTCTGGATATAATAAAATAATTATTACACCACTGATATTAAACGACATAGCAGCAATAGGTTCAGCGAAAAATTCAGCAGCTCTTTGTCCTAAAGGACGAGTATCTCTAGCAACTTGCTGAGCCCCTTGCTCATGCTTTTCTTCTAATCCTCTAATAATTGGCATATGACTATTTATTATTATTATTATTATTTATTAATATATAGCTAACAACAATTAGTATAGACTTAATCTCTATGGATCTGGAAAATAATTAAACATTAATTTAAGTTAAATTTCTTTTAACAACTGTTCTTTTTCTTCTTCTGTGGGAACATAAATAATATCTTTTAATGCTAAATTTAAAGCTTTAACTGCTTCTTTGACATATGGAATACTTAAAGCCCTACCTAAAGATTTTTCGACCAAATAATGTGCATGCACGCCAGAGGCTTCTACAAAATAAGTCTGCCTACCTGTACTATTTAATACATACCAAAATAATCTATCAATTGGTTTTAACCATAAAAAATCGGCTGTTGGTAATACTCCATCTTGACGAGCTAAAATTAATAACTCAATAAACACGGTAAATTCATAAGCATGATTATGAATAAGATCTTGAATAATTTTTTGATTATAATATTTTTTGCAGATATTATCCACATTATCAAAATTTAATACATTCGGATTTTTACTATTACTAGACATATTAATTTGTTTTAATAATTGAGAAGAAACATTAGGCTCTCTACAAGCTCTTGCAGCAAATACTGCAAATAATGCTCGTTGATGAATAGCTAAAGATTCTGGAGATCTCCATAATTTACCTAATTGTTTAGCAAAAATTAATGCTGCTTTATCTTCATCTAATACCATATTAAACGATAAATTACGACTGCCTTTAAATTCTTTATTTTGAACTACAGAAATCGTAATTAAATTATTTTCTTTACAAAAGTCTATAGGAGATTTACCTATTGCCCATACCCCAGAATTAAGTGGCTCTTTTACTAAATCTAATCCAATTATTGGGTTAATTTGTGGCCATTGACTAGCTTCTTGTAAAGCTAAAGAATTCATATTATAAGTTTTTTTATATTTATTAGCAGGATTTTTAAAAAATCCAAAATAACAAAAAAATATTAACACTAGAATAACTGGAAAAGATAAATATTTACCCGTTATTAAACTAAGATATTCAGCCATTTCTAAAGATAAATCGTCCACCCTAAGGTTAACTGCCGTATCCAAAGCTTTAGCTATTTCTTTTTGAGCCCAACTTAAATGCAGTAATTCTAAAGGCAAAATTTTCATTGAAAAATTAATTATCATTAATTGAGTTCTTTTTAACCATAAGAAAAAATACTTGAAATGCTCACCCCAAGTAACCCAGATTAATGTTCCTAATAAGAATCCAAAGAAAATCATCCAAATAATATTTAATGCATTATCATCTCCGGGATTGGCTGATCCACCTCCTCCGCCTCCACCACCTGCCATTAATTTTCCTCCTAGGTTAATCTTCCATCAAGCTGTCTAATGCTACTGTTTGATTAGCAGCTGCAGAATGAACTATCTCTAAAATAACATCAGTAATACATAGTAATCTTAAAGAAATAGCTACTTTATCATCAAAGTTTACTGCAACTCCTAAAATAGAGTTATCTGCCCTTTCAAAAGTAACCCCAAGACCATAGCCCATGCAAAAAGAACATAATTGATCTGCTCTTCGCATAATTGCAGGTAATAACCCAGTTGCATTAAAAGCTTTTTCTGGTTCTATTGGATCATTTTTAAGGGTAAAACTACAATTTATAGATTTAGCTATAGCAACTATTTGCTTAATAATTAATTCTTGCTTTTCTCTTTTTTGCTTTAATTCTATGTTATCCATATTATTATATACTTAAATCCCGCATTTCGAAGCATAATTTAGATTTTTATTAATTTACTAGTTTATTAGTTAAATAAATATTTTAGTCTATTATTTAT
>CAIKKE010000121.1 GCA_903827925.1 uncultured Francisellaceae bacterium | reverse complement strand
AACTAAATTAGACATAAATATAATAAGTATGTAATATTGGTACTTAAAATTTTTAATAAAAAAGAGGGTATTTATAATGACTACGAATACAAGTAAAGCAGAATTTACTGGGTGGCGATCTATAGTTTGGCCTATTCATAACTATGAATTGAAAAAATTTCTTCCTATGGGGCTTATGATGTTTTGTATATTGTTTATTTATACAGTATTACGAGACACTAAAGATTCAATTTTAGTTAATGCTCCTGGTTCTGGTGCTGAAAGTTTATCCTTTATTAAGGGGATAGGAGTTACAACTGCTGCAGTATTGTTTATGGTTTTATATACTAAGGGGGCTAACATATTTAAACGCGAAGGTTTATTTTATGCAACTGCGGTGCCTTTTTTAATATTTTTTGTGTGTTTTGCTTTTATTATTTATCCTTATAAAGATTTATTTCACATGAGTTTAGATAGTATCGAAGAATATCAAGCAATGTATCCTTCCATTAAATGGATTATTCCATTAATAGGTAATTGGACATATAGTATATTTTATATTTTATCTGAGTTATGGGGAAGTGCAGTATTATCATTATTATTTTGGCAATTTGCTAACGCGATTACTCCAGTTAAGGAAGCTAAGAGATTTTATGGGATGTTTGGGTTTTTAGGTAATTTTGGATTATTGTTTTCAGGTCCATTAGTTATGTATTTATCTAAAAGAACTATGAATTTAGGGTTATCTGGGGATGCGGCCTGGGGACTTACTTTAAAATATTTAATGTTTACTGTAGCAATAGCTGGGATATTATTATTATTTGTGTTTAATTGGATTAATCGTAATGTGTTAACTGATAAGCGTTATTATGATCCAGAATCTATGGGAGAAGGTAAAAAAGATAAAAAACCAAAATTGTCATTAGTTGATAGTTTTAAATATATTTTATCATCACCGTATATTGGGTTAATTGCGATGTTAGTATTGTCTTATGGGGTTGCAATAAATTTATTTGAAGGCATGTGGAAAGGTCAGTTAAAAATAGCATACCCTAATCCTAATGATTACAATACTATGATGGGAGCTTTATCTACAATCACTGGTAGTGTAACTATTTTCTTAATGTTAATGGGAAGTAACTTATTACGTAGGGTATCTTGGAGAACAGCTGCTTTAATTACTCCGGTGATTTTATGTATTGGTTCTTTATTATTTTTTGGAATGATCTTATATAACAATTCTCAAATTCCGGAAGGAATGAAGATTGTGGACGCATTAAAGAGCGGTTTAATTGATAAACAGCAAATAATTATTGTTTGTTATTTAGGATTAATGGTTAATGCTATAGGTAAAGGAGTAAAATATTCATTATTCGATTCAACTAAAGAAATGGCTTATATTCCCTTAGATCCAGAATTAAAAGTAAAAGGAAAAGCAGCAGTTGATGTAATTGGTGGACGAGGTGGTAAAGCTGGTGGCGGTTATGTTCAAATGGGATTATTAACTATTTTTAGTTCTAGTGCATTATATCAATTAGTGCATATTATTGCTCCAATAGCAGTAGGGATCGTATTTTTATGGATCTTATCCGTGTTTGGATTATCAAATAAATTCAAAGCTATAACTAAAGATTAATGTTAAATAATAATGGAAGTAGAATATTTACCGCAAGAAATAGAAAAAGTAGCTCAAGAATATTGGGAAAAACATCAAACTTTTTCAGTTGCTGATGATTTTTCTGAATACCAGCGAAAATTTTATTGCCTCAGTATGTTTATGTATCCCAGTGGTAATATTCATATGGGGCATGTACGGAATTTTACTATAGGAGATTTAATCTCCAGGTTTAATCGAATGCAGGGTAAGCTAGTATTGCAACCAGTAGGTTGGGACGCATTTGGCTTACCAGCAGAGAATGCGGCTTTACAAAATTCTACTTCACCTAAAATCTGGACATATAAAAATATTGAGAGGATGAGATCTCAATTACAAAGTCTAGGTTTTGGTTACGATTGGAAAAGGGAATTTGCGACATCTGATCCGAGTTATTACCGTTGGGAGCAATGGTTTTTTATTCAATTATATAATAAAGGTTTAGCATATAAAAAAAATTCTATAGTTAATTGGGATCCGATAGATCTAACAGTATTAGCTAATGAGCAAGTTATTAATGGACGTGGTTGGCGATCGAATGCCTTAATTGAGCGTAAAGAAATTTCTCAATGGTTTTTAAAAATCACTGATTATACGGAAGAATTATTAAAAGGCTTAGATCTTTTAGATAATTGGCCAGAACAAGTAAAAACCATGCAACGCAATTGGATCGGTAAATCTGAAGGGTTAAATATTTGTTTTAAATCATCAATAGCTGATCTACACGTATTTACTACCAGACCAGATACTTTAATGGGAGTAACATTTTTAGCGATTGCGTTCAATCATCCGATTGCTAAATTAGCAGCTGCTAATAGTCCAAAATTACAACAATTTTTAATCGAATGTAATCACTTAGCGACTTCTGAATCTATTACTGCAACCATTGAAAAAATTGGCATAGATACAGGAATGGTAGCTATCCACCCTATTAGTGGTGATAAGATCCCGATTTGGGTTACCAATTATGTTTTAATAGATTATGGTACTGGGGCATTAATGGGGGTACCAGCGCATGATGAGAGAGATTTTGAATTTGCTAAAAAATATAATTTATTAATTAAACAAGTGATTAGCAATAATGATAATCTTGGCGAGTTAAGTGCAGCTTACCTTGATAAAAACATTTTAATTAATTCAGATAAATATTCTGGATTAAATTTTAATCAAGCATTTGAGGCAATTTTAGCTGATTTAAGTGCTTTAAATTTAGGGAGTAAAAAAGTTAATTATCGTTTAAGGGATTGGGGGATTTCTCGCCAACGTTATTGGGGGGCTCCAATTCCTATGATTTATTGTGCTAATTGCCAGCATGTACCTGTGGATTTAAAAGATTTACCGGTATTATTACCTGAGCAAGCGGTATTTGATAAAAGATCAGCATTAAAAACCGATCCAAATTTTTACCAAACTATTTGTCCTAAGTGTAGCCAGCCAGCTACTAGAGAGACGGATACTTTTGATACTTTTTTTGAATCTTCTTGGTATTATGCAAGATTTGCATGTTGGGATCAAAACAATAGCATGTTAGATCCTAGGGTTAATTTTTGGACTCCAGTAGATCAGTATATAGGTGGAATTGAGCATGCAATTTTACATTTATTATATGCAAGGTTTTTTCATAAAGCGATGCGTGATATAGGTTTAGTGAATTCAGATGAACCGTTTAAGAATTTATTAACTCAAGGCATGGTATTAAAAGATGGTGCTAAAATGTCTAAATCTAAAGGCAATACGGTAGAACCTGGAGATTTAATTAAAAAATATGGAGCGGACACTGCTAGATTATTTATTATTTTTGCAGCACCTGTTGAGCAAGCATTAGAATGGAATGATTTAGCGGTTGAAGGTGCATTTAAATTTTTAAAAAAATTATGGCATGCAGTACATCAGCATGTAATGCTTGGAGTAATTAGTTATGATCTTAAAGAATTTGCGCCGGCTAATTTAAATAAAGAGCAAGTTGCTTTAAGGCGTAAATTACATGTAACTTTGAAAAAAGTAACCGATGATTTAGCTAGACGTTATAGTTTTAATACTGCGATTGCAGCAATTATGGAGTTAATGAATCACTTTAATAAATTCAAAGTGCTAAGTGAAAAAATGTTAAGTGAATTAGATCGTAAAATTTGTCAAGAAGTGTTACAAACGGTTGTATTAATGTTAGCGCCAATTGTACCGCATATTACGCATAGTTTATGGTATGCTTTAGTAGCAGGTGCAAGTACAGGTGTGGATTTAGCGGTGGTGGATGCTAAGTGGCCAGAAGTAGATTTAGCCGCATTAGAGGATCATGAATTACAAGTGACAATTCAAATTAATGGTAAAGTGCGCGGTAATTTAATGGTAAATAGTAAAATCACCAAAGAGCAATTAGAGATATTAGCTTTACAGTTACCAAATATTCAAAAATATGTACAAAATCAGCAGCCGAAAAAAATTATCAATGTTAAAAATAAATTACTTAATATAGTTATATAATATATTTTT
>CAIKKE010000120.1 GCA_903827925.1 uncultured Francisellaceae bacterium | reverse complement strand
CTGGTGGTGGCGCTGGTGGTGGTGGTGGTGGCGCTGGTGGTGGTGGTACTGGCGCTGGTAAAACAACTGAGGTATCATAATACCTAATTAATACTAAATTACCTCTATTGCAATTGCGGTTGCCTCCCCTCCTCCTATACATAAACTAGCTATTCCTAAACGTTGTTTACGGTTTTTTAATGCGCCTAATAAAGTGGTAATAATTCTAGTCCCAGAATTACCCAAAGGATGTCCAAGCGCACAAGCTCCTCCATGCACGTTAACTTTTTCATGTGAAATATTTAAATCTTGCATCGCAGCCATAGTAACTACCGCAAATGCTTCATTAATTTCATAAAGATCTGGGGTATTCACATTCCAACCTAATTTTTTCAACAATTCCTGAATAGCTCCTACAGGTGCTGTTGTAAACCATTCTGGTTCATGCGCAAAACTAGTAGATCCCAAAATCTTAGCTAATGGCTTGATTTGTTTTTTATTAGCTTCACTTAAGCGCATTAAAACTAAAGCCGCTGCTCCATCTGAAATAGAACTAGCGTTAGCTGCAGTAATAGTTCCATTTTCTTGAAAGGCTGGTTTTAATAAAGGAATTTTAGCAGGATCAATATTAAATGTTCCTTCATCTTGTTTAACTAAAGTTATTTCTCCTTTTTTGGATTTAACTTCTATTGGTACAATTTCTATATCAGTCTCAAAAAATCCAGCATCTCTTGCTTTAATAGCTCGTTGTAAAGAAATTAAAGCAAAATCATCTTGCTGTTTTCTAGAAAAATTATATTTTTCTGCAGTTTTTTCCGCAAAAAACCCCATCAATTTACCACTATATGCATCTTCCAAACCATCGACAAACAAATGATCTTTAACTTGCTGATGACCAAGACGATAACCTACTCTTGCTTTATCTAATATATAAGGAGCATTAGTCATACTTTCTAAACCACCAGCAACTATTATATTACAACTACCACTTAATAAAGAATCCACAGCTAACATTACAGTTTTCATCCCTGATCCGCAAATTTTATTAATTGTAGTACAATGAACATTCTTAGATAATCCTGCTTTAATCGCGGCTTGTCTTGCTGGAGATTGCCCGATACCTGCTGATAATACACATCCCATGATAACTTCTTCTATCTCTTGTGGATTTATCATCGAACGATCTACTGCAGCTTTAATTGCTAAAGATCCTAGATCTGGACCTTTTAAATTACTAAAAACTCCCTGAAAACTTCCAATCGGAGTCCTTGCGGCTCCAACTATAACTACTGGATCGTCGTTTAACATTATGATCACCTTATTTTTATTATTATTTTTATTATTATTTTATTTATATTTAAAATTTAAGCAACAATTGAACTTCCAGTATCTACATATAACAAATCTCCGGTTATATCTTTAGATAAATCACTAATCATAAATGCGGCTAAATTACCTACACTATAAATATCTACTCCACGATGTAATGGAGATTTAGTGGTTGCATCGTTCAATAGATCTTTAAACTCTGAAATCCCTGAAGATGCTCTAGTCATAATTGGTCCTGGAGATAAAATATTAACACGAATATTACGCTCTCCTAATTCATATGCTAAATATCTAGCAGTTGATTCCAATGCAGCTTTAGCAATCCCCATTAAATTATAATTCTTAACTACTTTATTTGAGCCATAATAGCTAATAGTTAAAATAGAACCACCTTGTTTCATTAATGGTTCCGCAAGTTTAGCTAAGCTAATCAACGAATGACAAGAAATCTCCATAGCAGTTAAAAATCCTTCTTTAGAACAATCAACTACTCTACCATGTAAATCCGTTTGCGGAGCAAAAGCAATAGAATGCAATAAAAAGTCTAATTTACCCCATTGTTTTTCAATAGTTGAAAATACATTTGCAACTTCCTCTGGTTTTTGCACATTTAAAGGTAAAAATATTGGACAATTTAATTGTTCTGCTAATGGTTTGGTATATTTTTGAGTTTTTTCATTACCATAAGTTATAGCTAACTTTGCTTTACAGTCATGTATTTTTTTAGCACATCCCCAAGCAATACTATTTTCATTAGCAACTCCTACAATTAATCCAACTTTACCGTCTAAATCAATTAACATATTGTTCTCCTAAAAACTTTGCTCAGAATGTAGAATAATGCAAATAACAAGCAAAATTCTTCTTTTTTTTATATTTATATAATTAATATAGTTTCAAATTAGTATACTTCCAGCTAAAACAATATAATTAACCTATAATTATCAAAATTATTAGGAAATTATTAGGAAATTATTAAAATTATCAAGAAATTATTAAGAAATTTTATATGAACATTTCTCATAAAAAACAAGAAAATAGATTAATTATCTCTTGTGTTATAGGTAACGCATTAGAATGGTATGATTTTATTATATACGGTTATTTTGCCCCAATCTTAGGACAATTATTTTTTCCATCTGGAGATAAATATTCACAATTAATGTGTTCTTTTGGAGTATTAGCTGCGGGATTTATAGCTAGACCTCTAGGGGCTATATTATTTGGACATATTGGAGATAAATCTAGTCGTTTAATAGTATTAATGCTATCCATTTATATAATGTCTATTCCTACTACTTTAATCGGCTGCTTACCCACCTATCAACATATAGGTTTATTAGCTCCTTTATTGCTAACTATTTTAAGAATTATGCAAGGATTAGCAATTGGTGGAGAATTTACAGGATCTATGGTGTTCTTAATTGAACATGCCAATAAAAATCAACGTGGATTTTTAGGCAGTTGGGCAAGTTGTAGTTCAATTATTGGAATTATTATTGGATCTGGAATAGTCTCAATAATCATGCACGTCTTTACTCCAGAACAAGTAAGGGACTTCGGCTGGAGGATCGCATTTCTTTTAAGTATGTTAGGCTGTATCATTGGAGTTTATGTACGTAGACATTTACACGAAGATCATAAAGAATCATTAATTAACAAAGCTAAACACTCTTCTCCTTCGTTTATTCCTATAAAAGAATTAATTAATAAATATTTAGATAAAATTTTTGTAATTTTCATGTTAGATGCTCTAACTGGTATAGGATTTTTCACGCTAGTGATGTTTTTACCTTCATATTTCAGAGAATACATAGGGATCTCAGATCATACTACTCAATATTTAAGTACTGCTAATATGATAATTTTTGCTATCATGACCTTGTTCGGAGGCTGGATTTCTGACAAGATTGGTTATAAAAATTCTTTATGTTACCCTTGTATTGCATTTATTATTTTATCGTACCCTTTATTTAATATGTTTCAATCGGGAAGTTTATTATTAATTTTTATAGGACAAACTATTTTAATTTCTACTATGGGATTATTTTATGGGGTAATTCCAATAACTTTGTTTTCAACTTTTCCATTAGAAGTACGTTGCTCGGGAATTTCGATTGCTCACAATATTAGCATGGCTTTCTTGGGAGGTACTTCTCCTTTAATTGCAAGTTATATTATTAACAAAACTAACCATAATTTATTATCCCCAGCATTTTTATTAATATTTGGGGCACTATTATCGTTAATTTCTTTATTATTTTTAAATAAAAATCTTAAACAATCTGCAATTGCATAATTAATATTTCAAATAATTAAATTACAATCCATTTACAATTTAATTAAATCTTAATAATATGTTAACCTAAACTTTATAAGGAAATAACTAGCCGGGGTGGTGGAATGGCAGACGCGGCGGACTCAAAATCCGTTGAAGGCAACTTCGTGAGAGTTCGAGTCTCTCCCTCGGCAGGAAAATTTCTATTAATCCTTATTTATCTTTTTTTTGTTGTTGGTTGTGGTGTTCTTGTTGCCAGCGTTCTTCTTGCAGGTGCTGCTGCTGGAGTTTTTGGTGGTAGTCCCATTTTTGTTGCAAGTGTTCTTTTTGTTGGTGCTGGAGTTTTTGGTTTGAGTTCAGGTAATTTTTCGAAAATTATATCTTCAGGTTTTTGAGCTGTAATATTTTCTGCATTTAATTCGTTTTTTGCATCATTATATGTCTTTGCATATGTATTTGGTGCAGCTGGAGCTGTATCCAAGTCATTATAAACATTAATACCATAAGCTGGTTTTGTTAAAAATCTTGCTAATCCTGTTTCAAGTTGTTGATATTTTGTATAATCTTCAGGAGTTTTTACACATGCAGCCGCATGATGTAATATACTATTATTATCTGCATCTTTAGATAATAAATAAATATTTAATGCTTCTTTAAAAATAGAAATTTCTTTTTTAGTTTCTGATGCTCCTTTAATAGGATTAATATACCTTTGAACATTTTGAAAATTTAATGTACCTTTACAAAAAACAGCATTTAAACTTGTCACTATATTCAAAACTGAAGTAAGATAATCTTTGGTTGGGTCTTGTTGATTTTCAAATACTTTATTTTCAGAATTAATTTCTTGTATTGTTCTAAAAATTTTATAATGTCTGAAACGTGTCTTTTTGTCTTTCTCATAATTTATAAAACATTTTTTTATTATCTTATATTTTTTTGATTTTATTGCAAAATATTGTTTTATTTCTGCTAATTTTTGTGATTTAAGTTCAAATTTTTCTTGAAGATTGTTCTTTAGAGTATTCTGATATAGTTCGTCTGGCGTAAATCCACCATTTCCAGTTTCAGCCCACACTTTATGATATAGAGATGTTAACTCTTCATCTTTAATCTCTAGATTTGTTTTGATAAATTTTTTGAAATTTTCATAACTTTTTAAGTCTGCAGACATTGCTGCAAAATGTAAAGCTGTAAAATCAAACTGACATGAACAATGTACATCTATATATTCTTGTACTAAATTTTCAGGTTCTCGATTTTCTTCTTGATTTTCTTTAATAAAATTTAAAAGTTTTTCAGCTTGAAATAAATTATCACTTCTTAAATATTCTTGCAACGAAGTATGTATAGGTTCACTTTCACGATGAATCTTAATATTATTGTCAACATATTCAATTAATTTTTTAATTTCTGTAATTTCTTTCGTTATTTTAATATTTTTTACATCTGTTATTTCTTTTTCTTTTCGTGCTTTTAATTCGTGCAAAGCTAATAATACTCGTCGTTCCAAACCTTTTATTGCTTCATTTCTCTCTATATCAAATGTTCCAACACCTGGATCTTGGGATTGATAATCTGGATTTGTTTGGTTAAGCAGTAAGCTCATCATTTGTTCTTCTTTATTTGGGTGGGGGTTAACACTTCTCCGGGTTGAACCAATTGGTTTAACTGGAAATTTAGCTAGATATTTGTCGATTGAAACTGTTTGGGGCTCAATCTCTTCTGCTACTGCTGGTTCATTTGTTATACTTAGCTCTAGCTCATTGTCATCTTCTTCTTCGTCTTCTTCGTCTTCTTCGTGTTTTTCTTTTTTATTAAAAGATTTTTGCATATTTTCTTTTGTTGTAATAGACTTATCCTGTCCTGGAGTTTCTACTGCTACTGGTTCTTCATCCTGCCTTGGAGTTTCTACTGCTACTGGTTCTTCATCCTGCCTTGGAGTTTCTACTGCTACTGGTTCTTCATCCTGCCTTGGAGTTACCTCTGCTACTGGCGATTGTTGATCCAAATCGTTAACAGTTATCTCTTGATTGGATAGTTGTCGAGGAAGATGCTCTATTTCAGATTTTAATTTTTCATCTTCTTGGTTTTTTCTTTTTTTTGGTTTTTTTCTTTTTGGTTTTTTAGACTCGAGTGTTGTAACATTTATTAATTCTGTTGTAATGGTTTTTTCTGATCTTCTAGGTGGTTGCAAAATTTCTGCTTTTTCTTCTTCTTCTTCTTCTTCTTCTGCTTCTTCTTCTGCTGCTTCTTCTTCTGCTGCTACTGCAGCTGCGTTTGTTGTCCTTAGATCTAGATTATTGTTCTCTTCTTCTTCGTCGTCTTTTTTATAAAAAGATTCTCGCGCATTTTCTTCTTCAGATGTTATATCGTTATCTGAATTTGAATCCAAATCTCCTAATAATTTATCAGTTTCCTTTAACAATTTCAGCAGTTTTTCTTCGCTTGTTGGAACAGAATGATCCCTTCTTTGAGTTCCTACTGCTACTGGTTTTTCATCCTGCCTTGGAGTTTCTGGTGCTGGCAGTGGTCGTTCTTGCCAATCTTCAAGAGTTATCTCTTGGTTAAATGGTTGTCGAACAAAATGATCTACTTTAGATTTAATTGTTTCATTTTGTTGGTTTCCTATTCCTGTGAGAGTAGTATTTTGTTGTTTTTCAGGTTTGGGTGATGTTTGTAAATTTTCTGTTGTTATAGTGGTTTTTTCTAAGATTGACTGTAGTTGAGAAATTCTCGCCAAATTTTCTGGTACTTCATGAGGGGGAACTGTTTTTGGATCTGTTAGCGGAAATCTTGGCAAATTTCCTGTTGTTTGTTGATAAGGATCTTGTGAATATGTTGGAATTTCAAGCTCTGGTAAATCTAATTCTTCTTATTTTTTTGGGGAATTTTTTCGTGTTTTTCTTTGTCGTGGAATTTCAGGAAAAACCGCATCCTTACTAGTTGATTTATCCTGTGGTGTTTTTTCTTTACCTTTTCTCATAATAATTTTGTAACCTAATTTATTTTATTGTTATTGTTGTATAAACAAATAATTAATGTTTTCTATTATATATTTAAGTTTAGACGATAAATTTTTTAAAAGTTGAAATCTAAGGATTTTGTTTTATTCGTTAAATTATTTATTAATACATTAACAAACAATTGTTTACATTTTTGGTTTTGAATTTTCAGCGCAGAATGAAGCAAAATATTCATCTGGCGTCAAATTATTACTATTTCGAGAATCTAATGATTATGGTTTAAAATCATCTTGTACTGGTTCAATCTTATTTGTTCTTCTTTTTCTCATAATAATTATCACCCTAATTTTATTTATATATTAAAATATAGATGATAAATTAATGATAAATCAAAAATTTTAAGATTTTTATTTGAAATTTCTTATAATATTTATTTTGTTTTTATTAAAAAACTATAAATACTATATAAATACTATAAATTTAAGAGATTACCTGTAAATACAAATAAGTATTATATAACCTGAAAATTAAGAACTAATTAAGATTTTCTACCCTTAGAATTAGGTAAATCTGTAATTACACCACTAAATAACTCTGCAGCTTGCACCATAGTTTCGGATAAAGTAGGATGTGGATGGATGATTGCCCCTAAATCCTCGGCTGTTGCTCCCATTTCCATCGCCATTGCAATTTCACCAATTAATTCACTAGAATTTTCTCCAACAATCCCTGCTCCTATGATACTGTCATTGACTGGGTTGAATAAAATCTTAGTTAATCCATCTGATCTCCCCATAGCCAAAGCTCTACCACTAGCTCCCCAAGGAAATACTGCTTTTTCATATCTAATATTTTGTAATTTGCACTGCTCTTCAGTCAAACCTACCCAAGAAACTTCAGGAATAGTATATGCAACACTTGGAATAACCTTAGTATCAAAAGAACTATGCATGCCGCAGACAACTTCTGCGGCAATTTTACCTTCTGGTAATGCTTTATGCGCCAACATTGGATTACCAACAACGTCCCCAATTGCAAAAATATGCGGAATATTAGTACGTAATTGACTATCTACTGTAATAAAACCTCGATCATTAATATTAAGCCCGATACGATCGGCGGCAATTCGATCTGAATTAGGACGTCTACCAACCGCACATAAAATTTGACTATATTCTAAATTACCTGAATGATCGCCAAACAATTTAACTTCTAAGTATTTTTTTTTAGCAACTACTGATTCAACTTTTGTATTTAAAAAGATATTAGTAAATTTATGTTGCATACGATTTTGCCAAATATTTACCAAATCAAGATCAGCGCCAGGTAACAGCTGGTTAGTTAATTCAACTACGCTAACCTTAGATCCTAAAATACTATAAACTGTACCTAGCTCCATACCAATAATTCCGCCACCAATAATTAACAAATTATCCGGTAAGCTTTTTAATTCTAATGCTTGAGTAGAATTCATGATCCTAGGATCGTTAGGTAAATTTGGTAATTCTATCGGTCTTGATCCAACTGCAATAATCGCTTTTTCAAAATTAATAATTGCTGAAGTATTTCCTGAACTATCTGTGACTTTTACACTATTAGCATCAACAAATTCCGCATATCCATTAATGACATTAACTTTCCTTAATGCCGCTAAAGATTTTAACCCTAAAGTTAATTTATTAATCGTTTTATTAACTACCCAAGCACGCAATTTTGCTAAATCTATTTTGGGTTTTCCAAAACTTACTCCTCGTTGTTCTAATTCTTTAGCTTCTTCTATAACATGCACTGCATGTAATAATGCTTTAGAAGGAATACAACCGACATTTAAACAAACTCCACCAAGTTGCTGATAATATTCTACCAACACTACTTGTTTACCTAAATCTGCAGCTCGAAATGCTGCCGTATAACCGCCAGGTCCCGCGCCTATTACTAATACTTGCGTATTAACAGTTTGTATTTGGTTAGATTTATGGGAATGCGAATTAGTATTATTGGTTAAATTAAACATAAAAATTCTTTACATCTTCTAATTGTTCAACAATATATTTACAAAATTTAGCCGCCTCTGCCCCATCAATAACTCGATGATCATAAGATAAAGCCAGCGGTAAAATCAATCTAG
>CAIKKE010000119.1 GCA_903827925.1 uncultured Francisellaceae bacterium | reverse complement strand
TTGTAGTTAAAATAAGCAAAAAATCTCATCAAGATGGTAACATCCCAGATAAAAAAGATTTTGTGTTTTCCCAATCTGGGATCAAGATCTTATTTAATATTTTAAGTAGCTTTTACAGTTATTTAGTGCAAGAAAAATTAATAACGACTAACCCTGTTGGACAAATTAGACAAAAAAACAGATATATCCGCAAAGAGCAAACTTCAAAAGTTATAAGAAGATTATCAAATGTTCAATGGAATACTGTTATAAAAACTGCAATTAAGATGGCAGAAAAAAATCCAAAATTACATGAAAGAACCTTATTTATAATGAATATTTTATATGGCATGTATTTAACAGCGATTTTCACAAGATTATAAGTCTCATAATCGTCAACGTTAAATTTAAATTTTTTATTTTTAAAAACAACAAAAACCACTGTAAAATACGTTGATTTTATGGTCTTACAAATTTTCATTTACAGTAATTTCTTGCTACAAAGTGAGACTCATAGATTTCATTTATAAATGTATTTTTGAACAATTATTCGTTCTGCGCGCAACAAAATAGCCATTTTTATATGTATATTTCAAATTTTCATTATAATACACTAGACTAATCTAAAATAATCTTGTATTATCACAATATTATAAATCTCATAATCAGGCAAGAATGTACAACTTAAAAAAATTTTTTACCAGACCTAAAACTATTGCTCAGCGTCAATATGAAACACTTCGAAAAATAATTGTTGACGAAGCACCAGTAAGCACGGTTGCAAAACAATATGGCTATTCTATAAATACAATTTATTCATTAATATATAATTTAAGGCTTAAAAAATTATCTTTTTTCCAAGATGCTAAATATGGACCTAAAGAACGCCAAACGCCAAGCAATATAAGAAAGATGATCATTAATTATAGAAATGAAAATTTGTCTGCTAAAGATATTTGTAATAAATTATCAAATATAGGGTACAAGTGTTCAAAAAGTACAGTTGCAAGAATTTTAACGGATGTCAATGTTCCAAAATTAAAACGCAGAAAATTTTCAGAATGCGGAAAAACTTTGAAAAATGCTCATATTTCTGCACGTAGTACTCCATTAGATTTTAACAAACTTGAACCATTTAATTATGACACACCTATTGCTGGTGTGTTTTTTTTTCTACCATATATTTTAAAGTCCGGCATTATTAAGATTTTGAAAAATTGTGGATTACCAAAATCTTCAGCAATTAATGCAGAGCAAGCATGCTTATCTATGTTATTGTTGAAATTAATTGGGAGCAAAAGATTAAGTCACATTGGTGCTTACGATCATGAACCAGGTTTAGGTATATTTGCAGGATTAAATTATTTACCTAAAACCACATATATAACAACGTATTCGTGCCGTACATCTGAGGAAAAGCTGCAAAAATTTCAAACCCAAATAATACAATTATTTAGCAGCAAATATCCTGAGTTTTATCAATCAAGTTTTATTAATTTAGATTTTCATTCTATCCCTCATTTTGGTGATGAATCAAGAATGGAAAAAGTTTGGTGTGGCGCGCGTAGCAAAGCGATAAAAGGCGCAAACACTTTATTTGCACAAGATAGTAGTAGCAATACTATAGTCTATACTTGCGCAGATATTTTGCGTAAAAATGAAGCAAGAGAAATTATTAAATTTGTAGATTTTTGGAGATCAATAAAAAAAACAGTACAGGAAACATTGGTTTTTGATTGTAAACTAACCTCATATCAAGTATTAGATCAGCTTGCCGCGGAAGGAGTAAAGTTTATCACCTTAAGAAAACGCACAAAAAAATTAATAACATTTACAGAAAATATCCCTAATAATGAATGGATAAAACTTTATATACCAATCCCTAAACGCAAGAATAAAGCTTGCCTTGCGCATATTTCAGAAATCACTTTGCCTAACTGTACTTATCCTGTGAAACAAATAATTATTACTAATCATGGTAGGGCGCAACCAACTTATATAATTACTAATAATCAACAATTAAACTTAAAAGAAGTATTAATTGTATATGCCAAGCGATGGCATATAGAACAAAAATTTGCAGAATTAGTTGCTTTTTTCAATTTAAATGCATTATCATCGCCGTTAATGATCAGAATTCATTTTGATATTTTATGGACTGTAATTGCTGATACACTTTATAGAATTTTTGCGCAAGATCTACCACGATTTAAACATGAACGTGCTAATACTTTATTTAGACGTTTTATTAATATTCCAGGTCAAGTAATATATGATGGCAAAGAATTTATAATAAAAATCAGGAAGCGCGCACACACTCCAATTTTATTAGGTGTAGATTGTTTACAAGAAAAGATAATAGTACCATGGTTAGATGGTAAATCGATAAGAATTGAATGGACATCTTAATTAAAAGCGTGTTAATTTCTTGGTCAATTATGACACTTATAGGCTTGTGAAAATCGCTGTTTAAT